>NZ_JBQXEZ010000017.1:0-44830 GCF_052618305.1 Desulforudis sp. DRI-14
ATAACCCAGACCTGCTGTAACCGTTTTTCATTGTCTGTGGTGCTGCATTTTGCAGCGTGAGGGTCTAACAGCCAACGGTTGACAGCCAACTCTCCCCATTCTCATTGCTCAGTGCTCAACGCTTAATGCATCTAGGCCGGGTACTACCGGCCCAAAATTACTGGCAAAAGTTGTAAGCGTGAGCAGCAGAAACGCTGTGGCAGGAAGGACAAGTCCGGGCGACCTAATTTCCATAAGCTGTAAAATATCGGGTTTGCAGCCATGTGTTATGATATGGAAAAAATTACCTAAGTCAGGCTCACCTCGACAAGCATCACAAAAGATTTCAACAAATTGGGTAGCGCTGCGGTTTTCACTGACAAGAGAATATCGTGAGAAAATATCTTGCCTCAACACTTGCTTACCGGGGCCACAGACCGGCTCTCAAAGCAGGGGAGCCGACAACCCCGAGGGTAAACGCAACAACGGCGGACTAATGTTAATTCAGTTTTCCAGGTTTCCGGCGGCCTATTATTACCGCTTATCAGCCGAGGGGTGCAAACCGATGAGCTTCAAAAGATTGCTGGCCCTGCTTTTAGCCATAGGGATCTGTCTTGGGGCGGGAATGGGCATAGAGGCCGAGTACGGACTCTGGCAGCCTGCCTCCCAGCAGGCGGGAGACTACATAATAGGAATCGTGTCGAGTATCCCGTGGCCGAGCGTCTCCACGCTGATGGCGGTCGCGGCGGGAACGGCGGTGCTCTGGGCCGGCCTGAAGGTTTATACGCGGGTCAGGGGCAACAGGCAGCGTTTTAACCGTTCTTCCTTGAAGGAGCGGGCCATGGGACATCGCCCGTCGAGGCGGGCACACGCGGGCAACCGGTAAGCCCGGCAGAGGGGGGTGAACTCTATTCCAGTCGTAGAGTTGTACCCATTACATAGGATCCTTGTCCAGGGAATACGCTGGGTCGTCAAGGCCCAAGGCTGTTAGCGTTTAAGACCGGCTGTTGCGCCGGTAGCCTAGGCACAAGGTTTGCCAGGCACGCGAAAAAGTCTGGATGGACAATTGAATAGCGAGGCATTTGGTTGTGCTAGATAGAGAAGGTTGACGTGGGCAAAAAAGTGGGTATAAAGAGGGTTTGACACCAAAGCAGCCCGGCACCGGTCCATATAGAGAAGAGCGTTAACGCAGCGCTACCCAAACATCCCAAGGCCTGAAAGGGCGTGACATAGATGGCGGTGAAGGAAAAGAAGGACGCGAACGGCAAGGTCCGGCGCATGGTGAGAAAAAAAGCGTCCGTGCCCCGGTCCCGTTCCGAAACCAGATCGTCATGGGCATGTGTCAGGGCAGCTGGTGCTACGGAAGAACCCCTTGATATCGGTTACCGCCCGCCGCCGCGCAAGGTGTATGCCGATAAAGCGCCGATATTGCGCAGGACGTATGCCCAGGAAATCAGTGAGCCTATAGAACCTCCGCGGATCCTCTTAGTGCTCTGGGAAAAGGCGTCGCGCCTTCTAAAGGCGACGCGAAGGGTTGTCGGTCTTGGTGAACGCAAAGGCCTCGCGGCAGCCGTACTGCTGGCTGCGGCGGCAGCCTTTGCAGGCGGTCTCATCGTGCAGTATGTCTTTAATCCCGTTGTAACCTTGCTTGCGTACCTTGCGGCGGCGCAGGCCGTCGTTGAAAAGTGGCTGAGCCCGGCTACGCGGTCGACCCTGATTGCCGGGGGGATTCTCGTGGGCATCGGGCTCTGGCTGGTTTTACAGATGCTGCGCAAGCCGGCTGATGCGGTCCAGTGTGCGACCTGCCGGGACAAGCCGGTGATTCCCAAGGAGATGCTGGATCGGCACGCTTAGGCAGCCTGTTGAGGTGAGGTGGTGAGTGTCTTAAGCGCGATTGGTCTCTCTTCCATTACGAACGGCCGGCCTTACATTTACACCAGTGCCCCATAACTGGTGGCGCCGGTACCCCTTCGGCGCGTAGAACCATTGCTTTTAACTGTAATAAGGTAGGCCCTTTGTCGACGAGGGCCTACCTTTGTTGCCCGGCGCCAAGCCGGGCAATAAAGGGGTCAGAGGCCGGAAGTCAGAGGTTGGACCTAGAAGCGACCGCTCCCAATTACAAGTTTAAAATTTCTTAGCAGTCCGCCTTGCGGGCAGTACTTAACGGTTAGCATAAAAGAGATGCTGTTCCGAAATAAGGACGCCCTTAATGGACAAAGCACAGCGTTAAGCGTCAATAGGTTTCTGACCTCTTTCTCTTGACGTGGGCGGCGCCATCAATTATAGTTATGGGTGATCTGCAACTGCCGTTTATTGCAAAACCCCGGGGCTGTTTCAAAAACGAGCGTGGCGCGGAAGGCGAAGCTGGCCAGCGCGGAGCGTACTGGGTCGTACGTGAGCACTGGACGGCGAGCATGACAAGGCCAGGCGAAGTTTTTCAACAGTCCCAACTGCCGTATCCCCCTGCTCTATCCCCCTGCTCTATCCCGGGAGATAGGGCCACAGTCCGTAGGGAGGAGGTGAAATCGTGCGGCAATACGAGGTTATGTATATCCTTCATCCCGAACTCGAGGAGGAAGGATTAGCTGCGCTTACCGCGAAGTTTCAGGAAGTGGTGACGGCCGGAGGCGGCGAGGTCACCAAGCTGGACAAGTGGGGTAAGCGCCGCCTGGCTTACGAGATCGACCACGTGCACGATGGCTATTACGTGGTGATGAAGTTCAAGGCGGAACCCGCCGTAGCCCGTGAGCTCGACCGCGTCCTGAAGATCACCGATGGGGTGATCCGTCACATGATTATCAGGGAAGACGAATAGGCGGTGGCGAGATGTTGAACAGGGTTATTCTCATCGGGCGCCTGACAAGGGACCCCGAACTGCGGTACACCCCCAACGGGGCAGCGGTCGCTCAATTCACGCTGGCCGTCGACCGTCGTCCCGACCGCCAGGGCCAAAAGGCCACCGACTTCATCGACATCGTCACATGGCAGAAACTGGCCGAGGTCTGCGCCAAGATTCTTACCAAGGGACGCCTGGTGGCCGTGGAAGGCAGACTGCAGATCAGGTCGTATGACGACAGCCAGGGCATCAGGCGCAAAGCGGCGGAAGTCGTCGCCGAAACGGTCAAGTTCCTTGACCGCCCGAAAGACAGGGATGGCGTGGACACGGACGATACCTTCGGGACCGAGATAGATTTGTCGGGTGACGATCTGCCGTTTTAGATAGCATTCGGCATTCAGCGTTCAGATAAGGCTGACCGGATTGGTGCTTACCGCTTACTCTGAGTGCCGACAGCCGAAGGCCGAGTGCCGAATACGCCGGCGAAGCCGGCTTTGAGTCGGCAGCCTAATAAGGAGGAAGTGTATGAAACGCGAGAGAGGCCGCCGCAGGAAGCGCGTGTGCAGCTTCTGTGTGGATAAGGTACAGGTTATCGATTACAAGGACGTCAATCGCCTGAAAAAGTACATCACCGAGCGCGGCAAGATTCTCCCGCGCCGGATATCCGGCAACTGCGCCGGGCACCAGCGGGCGTTGACGCTGGCCATCAAGCGCTCGCGCATGATGGCGCTGCTTCCGTACACAATGGACTAAGCGATTGACCATTGTTCAGACAAGATTAAGGTTTACAAGTTAGCAGGATAGAGATTATAATAGCGGCAAATCCGGCGGCCGAAGCCGCCGAAACCTGACGACCGCGGTTTGGACGTGTACCACGGAGGTACAAGACCGGTGACACCAGTGCCTCTGTGGTTTTGTTTTTGCAGGAGCAAAGCCGCATCAAAACAAGTTTAATAGCACGACATTTGCCTGGAGCGAAAAAGAAGGCCACGGAGGTGCTTCCCTTTGTGGCCTTTATTATTTGTTTTTTCGTACAAGGATTGTCAGTAATGAAGAGATATTTGTTGAGGCGCATCCTCTGCTTGGTACCGGTGGTATTGGGTGTTTCCGTCATCACTTTCGGACTGGTCAGGCTCGCGCCCGGAGACCCGGCGGAGATGATGCTGCGCGCCGGAGGGATGGAACCTACAAGAGAGGCTGTAGAGGCTTTACGTGAAGAAATGGGTCTGGACGACCCGGTACACGTGCAGTACGGGCGCTGGCTCCGGGGCGTGCTGCATTTGGATCTGGGGACATCTTTCCGCACCGGGAGCCCCGTGGCCGCCGAGCTTTTGTCACGTCTGCCGGCGACCCTGGAGCTGACCGCTGCAGCCCTGGTTATTACGGTTCTTCTTGCCGTGCCGGCCGGTATCTTATCGGCCCTTTACCGCCATGCCTTGGTTGACCATTTGAGCCGTTTTTGCGCTTTACTGGGCGCCTCGCTGCCCGGTTTTTGGTTGGGACTGATGCTTATCTACCTTTTTTCGGTAAAGCTGGGCTTTTTGCCGGTGATGGGGCGAGGGGGACCGGAACATCTGGTGCTGCCGGCCGCGACGCTTGGGCTGGGGATGGCTGCTTCCTACGCTCGCATCTTGCGCGCCGGCATGTTGGAGACGCTCGGACAGGATTACATAAAGGTCGCCCGGGCCAAAGGACTTAAGGAGAAATGGGTTATCGGCCGGCACGCGCTGAAAAACGCTGCTCTGCCGATGATCACTCTTTTCGGCATGGGTATCGGCTATCTCTTGGGCGGAACAGTGATTGTGGAGACTGTCTTCGCCTGGCCCGGAGTGGGCAAGTTTGCGGTGGACGCCATTTTCAACCGGGATTATGCGGTGATACAGGGTTACGCTTTCTTTATGGCTCTGGTTTTTGTCCTGGCCAACTTGCTGGTGGATATCTCTTACGTTATTCTCGATCCGCGCGTCCGGTTGGAAAGGGCGGGGCCGAGATGACGGCGGCAAAACTAGGACAGCCGGACCCTGTTGCACAGGGCCTGCTGCTTTCCGCGGCAAAGAGACTGGCGCGTGACAAGCTGGCCCTCTTGGGCATGGGCATCATCCTGACGGTCGCGGCCCTTGCTTTCCTTGCTCCGTACATCGCTCCCAACGACCCGCTGAAGGTGGACCTGGCCAGGCGGCTGGCCCCCGCTGACGCTTCATTTCCCCTTGGCACCGACCATTTGGGGCGCTGCATCTTTTCCCGCCTGGTCTACGGGGCGCGGGTTTCGCTTCCTGTTGCGGGCTTGACCTTGGCCGTCATCATGCTCATTGGCATTCCTATCGGTGTCATTTCGGGTTATTGCGGGGGAAAGGCAGACGCCATCATTATGCGCGTTGTGGACATACTGCTGGCTTTTCCCGGCCTGGTTTTGGCCCTTGTCATTGCCGGTATGCTGGGGCCGGGCCTGATCAACGTATTGATTGCCCTGGCCGCAGTCTGGTGGGTTGAGTATGCCCGGTTTGTCCGGGGTATCGTCCTGGCGGTGAAAGAAAAGGAGTTTGTGCTTGCGGCGAGGGCTTCCGGCACGTCGGATCTGGGCATTGTCACCCGTCATATCCTGCCCGACGTTCTTTCGCCTGTCACCGTTCTGGCGACCCTGGACATGGGCAAGATGATTCTGGCCATCTCCGGCCTGTCTTTCCTAGGACTCGGTGCTCAGCCACCGACGCCGGAATGGGGGACAATGCTCAACGACGGACGGCCCTACATGCAGGTGGCGCCTCACCTGATGCTTTATCCCGGACTGGCCATCATGGGGGTTGCATTGGCTTTCAACCTTTTGGGTGACGGTCTCCGCGACGCCCTTGACCCCAGGTGCACGGCACGGGTGTAAGGAGGTAGCTGCATGCCCGGTGATACCATTTTGCAGGTATGTAATCTGACCACGCAATTCACCGGACCAGGGGGCGTGGTTAAAGCCGTTGACGGCGTGACTTTTCACGTTAAGGCCGGGCAAACCTTGGGCGTCGTGGGAGAGAGCGGCTGCGGCAAGAGCGTGATGTGCCTTTCTCTCATCGGGCTCATTGACCCGCCGGGACGGATCGCCGGCGGGGAAGTCTGGTTGGACGGGAAAGAACTTCTTCGTCTTTCGCCCGGAGAGCTGCGGAGGGTGCGGGGCAGAGAAATTGCACTTGTCTTTCAGGATCCGATGTCTTCCCTTAACCCTGTGCTTACCGTCGGCACGCAGCTTACCGAAACCATTGTTTCGCACGTGCGTGTATCCAGGGCCAAAGCACGAAGAGCGGCTCTGAGGCTTCTGGCCGGGGTGGGTCTGCCGGATCCTGAAAGGCTGATGCGGCGTTATCCTTTTCAGCTGTCGGGAGGTATGCGCCAGCGGGTGATGATCGCCATGGCATTGTCCTTGCGGCCCAAGGTGTTGATCGCTGACGAACCCACCACTGCGTTGGACGTCACCGTGCAGGCGCAAATCCTGGGAGAAATGAAACGGTTGCAGAAGGAACTGGGAACAGCCCTGATTCTTGTCACCCACGACCTGGGAGTTATTGCGGCGATGGCCGATACGGTGGCGGTGATGTATGCGGGCAGCATCGTAGAGTACGGTCCCTGTACCGAAGTTTTTACGCATCCCGGTCATCCCTACACAAAGGCGCTGCTGCGGGCGGTGCCCAGGCTGGGTGCGGATGACGGCCTGGTACCAATACCGGGACAGCCGCCGAATCTGCTGAACCTCCCGGACTGTTGCGCCTTCTTGCCCCGATGCCCGCTATCGGGCGAGGAATGCCGGGGGAACAGACCTCGATTGCACGTATGCGGCCCGGAGCATCGGGTGGCCTGTCACCGGTCGATCGGAGAGCTTCAGCCGTACGGGGAGGATCTGTATGAGCCTGCTGCAGGCCGTCGATTTGGTTAAGCATTACGGCGGGGATGGCGTGTTTTTCGGGGGCGGGAGAAGAAAGATACGGGCCGTTGACGGTGTTTCCCTTTTCCTTTCGCGGGGCGAAACCCTGGGGCTGGTCGGGGAAAGCGGCTGCGGCAAAAGCACCCTGGGCCGGTTACTCTTACGCCTTGAGGAGCCGACGGCGGGGAAAATCTTTTTCGCCGGCGAGGACATCACCGCCTGGACGGGGAAGCGGCTCCGGGCGCTTCGAAGGAGGATACAGATCATTTTCCAGGATTCCGGTTCTTCACTTAACGGCCGCCAAAAAGTCGGGGCTATTCTCGAGGAGCCGCTGGCCAATTTCGGGATGGAAAAGGCAAGGCGCAGAAAGCGGGTGCTGGAGCTGTTGGCGACGGTCGGCCTGGAGCCGGAGCATGCCTTGAGGTATCCTCACGAGTTCAGCGGCGGCCAGCGCCAGCGCATCAACATCGCCCGCGCCCTGGCCTTGCAGCCCGACCTCATCGTTTGCGACGAGCCGGTGTCAAGCTTGGACGTTTCCATCAGGGCACAGGTTCTTAACTTGCTGCACGAACTGAAGAAGCGCTTCGGCCTGTCTTATCTTTTTATTTCCCACGATCTGGCATCGGTACACTACCTGGCTGACCGGGTGGCGGTGATGTATTTGGGCAGGATTGTGGAGGTGCTGACAGTCCGCGGGTTGTTGGGCAACGCCCTCCATCCGTACACACGGGCGCTTTTGGCGGCGGTGCCGGTTCCCGATCCTCAGCGGGGTGCATTTTATCGAGAGGCAATACAGGGGGAGCCGCCAGACCCGGGAAGGCCTCCTGCGGGTTGCCGCTTTCATCCCCGCTGCCCTTGCGTCCGGGATCAATGCCGGGGTGTTGAGCCCGTCCTCCGGGACGTCGCGCCGGGGCACAAGGTGGCTTGTCATTTTGTTTGAAGCCAAAGGAATCCGGCGGGATGCAGGTTGGTCAGTAGGATAATCCGGAGAAAGGAGGTGTTAAAGCGTGCGGGAAAAGAAAGACATCCTGCTCTTGGCAACCTACGGTATGGAAGTGGTGGAATGCGGAGGTACTCTGGCCAAGCACGTGCGCGCCGGCGGAAAAGCCCATGCGGCGGTTGCTCTCGTGAGACCTGAAAACAAAGAACAAGTGAGAAGGGCGGGAAGGGTTCTCGGACTGGAAGTGAGCTTTCTGGGGTTTGAAAGCGGGGAAGTGCAGGCCGATGCAGCTTCGAAAAGCAAAATCGTGCGTCTCATCAGGGAAGTCCGTCCGGACATCATCATTACCCAGGATCCCGAACATTCCTTTCTCGATCTCGACCCCGATCGCAGGGAGGCTATGATTTTGTACCTCGAAGCTGTCAGCCTGGCCGGAAGAGATTGGAGAATCACGGAATGTGGCGGCTTTGAGCCGCATTTGGTGAGAAGTATCTATTTTATGACCCCGGAAAGACCGAATTGCCTAGTCGATGTCGCGGAGGTCTTTTCTCTCAAGGAGCAGGCGATGGCTGAGCTGTCGGGTCAGCTTGCCTTCACCGCGAGGGTCATCAGCGGGATGGTGCCGGTGTCCGCCATGCCCTATCTGTTGGCTGATTACCAAAAGATCAAGGATGACCCCGTAGACCTGGGCCGGGCTTTGCACCGCGAGATGGATAGAGCCTTTTGCCTGTACCATGGTCTGCTCAGCCACTCGGGTTTCGTTTTCGCCGAGCCTTTTCGCCGTCTTGGCCGTTTCGAGCTGGAATACCTGCTGTGATGCCAGTACACCCTGAAAACAAGAATAATGAGGTGGAATAATGAGACAGATCAAGCTGATTGCGTGTATATTGGTTATTGCTGCGCTGATTGCCGGATTTGCGGGATGCAGCAAGCAGAGCAGTCAGGAGGGCGCGAACCTCCAGGTCAAACAAGAGCTTGTGGTCGGGTTGGCGGCCGACGCCAATGAACTCAAGTTCAAAGAAGTGGGTATCGGGTCGCCGAATGCCAATATCTACGAAAGTCTCGTCAAGCTGGGCGCCGACTACCAGGTTCAACCGCTCTTGGCCACCAGGTGGGAGTACAGAGGCAGCAACACCTGGAGGTTTTACCTGAGGGAAGGCGTCAAGTTTCATAACGGAGAAGAGTTGACTGCGGAGGCGGTCAAGCAGTCCCTGGAAGAGGAAATACGTCCCAGCGGTAAGTCCATCCTGAAAATCGAGAAGGGCTCTGTCAAGGTTGTCGATAAACATACGATCGATATCGTCACCACAGAGCCCAACATGCGCGTCCCGGAGATCCTGGCGCATCCCCTCTACGGAATCCGAGCGCCGGGTGTCGATCCTGTTGCCAATCCGACCGGCACAGGCCCGTTCCGTTTCGTCCGCTACGAAAAAGATAAAGAACTCGTCGTGGAGCGCAATCCCGACTACTGGGGTACACCGCCCAAGCTGGATAAGGTGACTTTTAAGTACATTCCCGATCACAACACGCGCCTGATGGCCCTTCAGGCCGGAGAAGTAGACGTGGTAAAGGAGATCCCCCGCGAAATGCTCGGGCAGGCCAAGGCGATGGAAGGTGTCAGACTGGCAACCGCCCCGCAGGGCCCGTATGTGGCACTGTCCCTCATGGTCAACGGGAAACCTCCGCACGACATTTTGCGGGATAAGACAGTACGGCAGGCCATCGGGTGGGCTATCGACCGCGAAGCCATTATCCAAAAGGTGTGGGAAGGCAACGCGGACGAGAGTCAAACGGTTATTCCCGCCGGGATTCTGGGGGAGCACAAAAACCTGGTGCAAGGATTCGGCTATGACCCGGCAAAAGCCGGACAGCTGCTTGATGATGCCGGCTGGAAGCCCGGACCCGACGGTATCAGGACCAAAAACGGCAGACGGCTGGAGCTTACGCTGGTTTCCGGTTTTCCTTCGGCCAGCGTGTTGAAACCTTTGCCCGAAGTCCTGCAGCAGCAGCTTCGTGACGTCGGCATTGATGTCCGTATTGTGGAGGTGGCTGATGACGGCCTGTACTACGGCAGGCTGGAAAAGGGCGAAGGCGACCTCTGGTTGGAGCGGGGGAATCAGAATAACGGCGACCCGACCTTCCTTCCGGAACTCCTGTACCACAGCCGGGGATACCAGGGGTCTACTTACAACAAGCCGTTCTGGCCGGGGGAAGAGTTCGACCGTCTTATTGACGAGGCCAGGAACAGTCCGGATATCCGCGAGGCCGCCCGGCTTATGGCGGAGGCTATGCACATTCTGATTGATAAGGAAAGCACCGTCGTGCCTATTGCCGCCCTTTACAACGTCTATGCCGTAAAAGAGAAGGTCCAGGGACTCAGCCCTCATCCCGCGGATATCAACACCAGATGGGATACCGCTTACATCAAAGGATAGCGGAAGCAGTATGCGTGTGCCGAAGAATGCAGAGGTGAGAATTCCTTCCGAGGGCACCGTCCTTGCGGGCACGCTTCTTATGCCCGCCGGTGAGGGACCGTTTCCGTGCGTTGTGATCGCCGGGGGAACAATGTCGCACACCCGCGACGGCCGGCTCATTGATCCGGAGAGAGTTGTTCCGGAACGGGACGCCCTCAAACGGCTGGCGACGAGGCTGGCGGCGGCGGGGTACGCTTCCATACGCTGGGATAAGCGCGGCTTCGGCGGTACTCCGCCGGGGCCGCGGCCCGCTACGTACAGGGATGAGACCGCTGATCTGATTGCCGTTATGCACTTCGCCCGCCGCCACCCCGCTGTCTCGCGGGTGGCGGTCGCGGGCGAAAGCGCCGGAGGGTATGTTGCCTGCCTGGCGGCGAAACGGGGCGTTCCGGCGGACGCCTACATCTTCTTGGGAGCCTTGTGCAGTCCCATTGAGGATCTGTTCGCCTACAATTACGGCCGCTTAGTTGCCTACGCTGCGCAAAGCGAAGAAAACCACCGGTGGGCGCAAGAAACCTCGCCCTTCGGTCTGGCCCTGGGACGGCATTACAAGGCGATGATTGAGGCGGCTTTGCGCGGGGATGAGACCTATGTTCTGAGGTACGGCGACCGGGTACGGACGGTGCCGCTGGACCGGTGGCGGGAAGAACTCGCCGAGCCGCCGCACGAACAGTTCCGGTATATCGCCGGGCCGGTACTGATCCTGCACGGCGAGCGGGACATGAACGTCCCTGTGGAGCACGCGGCTAGAATCGAGAAAACCGTCAGGGCCGCCGGAAACAGCTTTGTGACGAGGATCGTGATCCCTCATGCCGACCATAGCTTCCAGGTAGCGGCCGCAGACGAAGACATGCGCATGCGGGAAAGGCATTCCTGTGAGAGCTTCAACAGGAGGTATCATGAGGACCTTTACACGGCCCTAGCAGCCTGGCTGAGAAAGGTTACGCCCACTGGGGCAAAAAGCTCTCACGCGCCGCATCCTATCATTCACAAGCCGCGCCCGGGGAGCATGGCATGGGACGGTATACGGGTGGTCGGCGATGTCACCGATGCCCGCCAAAACCCCGGCGTGACCACCCTGGAAGGACGTATCGGCCCGCTTCTGAAAGGGGAAGGTTGCCAGGCCCATTATATTGAAATGCCGCCGGGACTTTACTGTGCCGAACACCCCCATGCTACCGAGAGCCTGATCTATACCGTGCGCGGCCGTTGGGTGCTGGCGAGCGGCGGCGTAAGGAAACTCATGCGGCCGGGTTCGCTTTTCTGGTTTGGGGCGGGCGTGCCTACCGGGTATGAGGTACCTTTCGACGAGCCGGCCTTTATCCTGATCTTCAAGGGGCAGCGGAGCGAAGAGAGCGACGAGGCGTTTTTCGAATACCTGCGCCGGCTGGCCGGTCGCCTGGAAGAGGAGCGGGCCGGCGGGCAGCCGTTCACGTTTGACGAATTGCCTCCCGAACACCCGGCGCGGATCTTTGGTGATCGGCGGCTCAGCGCAAAGGGCTGAGCCTGTGCGGGCTGTGTGAGTCTCTTAGTTGTGCATGAGGTGGGATGTAATGACGAACGCTTTTCTTTTGGAGTTGCGGTATTGGCCCGGCTGTTGATTTTGTTAGGTATTTTGGTCCGGGTGTGCCGGCACGCAGTTCGACCCCGAACCGGTGCGGCTGTTCGTAGAAATCCTGCAGTCTAAAGCGGCCGGCACGCCGTAAAGGACATATTGTGGCAGGCGTTTGTTTCTGCCGAAAGTCGAAATGTGTCGACTTATGCCAAAAGAAGGAAATTTAAAAGTAATGGCGAAGGGCATTATCAAGGCCAAATTTTTGCAGCAATTATTTGGCAGCAGATGTCAGTTCCATTGATGTTGCACACCTTGATCTGTTTGCGCCCCGTCTGCACACAACGCCCGTCTGCGCGCCTCGCGCAAGCAGGTGCGGGATCGCACAGGCAGGAGGACCCCTGGAGGTGATCTCTTGGCGTCCGACGGTTTGCGTCCCGGTTTGATTGTCAAGGGGCCGCTGTTGCCGGAGCCCGTTGAGATCATTGCCGTTATCCCTCTTGGTGACGCGCTGAAGCTTGTCGGCAAGGGGCTTAAGACCAATCAGGTGCACGATCCGATTCTCACCGCCGCTCAACTCGCCCAGCTCGATGTTTCTCCCGCAAGTCAGCCTTTCGACGGCGATGCGGTCTTGTTCCGCTTGGGAATAGAGGCCGAACGCCTTGGCCTCGCTTACGAATATGATCCCTACTTTTCGCTTTCCATCGCCCGGGTTGATCCACTGCCGCACCAACTGGAGGCGGTCTATGACTATTTTCTCAAGCTGCCGCGTATCCGCTTTCTGCTGGCCGACGACCCGGGGGCCGGGAAAACGATCATGGCCGGCCTGCTGCTCAAGGAACTCAAGGCCCGCGGCCTCGTCCGCCGCACGCTGGTGGTGGCTCCGGCCAACCTTACTTTCCAGTGGCAGCGCGAGTTGAAGGACAAGTTCCGGGAGCATTTCGAGGTCATCAGAAGCGATGTCCTGCGGGCCAACTACGGTCAGAATCCCTGGCAGGAGCGTGACCAGGTGGTTACTTCGGTATCCTGGGTTTCCCGCATCGAAGACGCGCGGGAAAGCCTGCTCCGGTCCCGCTGGGATCTGGTGATCGTGGACGAGGCGCATAAGATGAGCGCCTATTCTCACGACCACAAGACCCTGGCCTACCGCCTGGGCGAATCGCTTTCCGAAATGACCGACCACTACCTGTTGATGACGGCCACCCCCCACAAGGGCGATCCGGCTAACTTCTGCCTCTTTCTTTCGCTCCTTGACCGCGACGTGTACGGTAATGTGAAAAGCCTGGAAGAGGCCATGCGGCGCAACAGAGCACCGTTCTATATCCGTCGCACCAAGGAAGCGCTGGTCACCTTTCCCGATCCCGATACGGGTACGGTCAAGAAACTCTTCACCAACCGCGAGGTGCAGACGGCGGCGTTCAACCTGGACGGGGACGAGCTTGATTTTTATGAGCAACTCACGCGGTATGTTGAAGATCAGTCCATCCAGGCGGCCGCCGACGATTCCGCACGCGGCCGCGCCGTGGGCTTTACCATGGCCATGCTCCAGCGTCGCATGGCGTCCAGCGTTTACGCCGTGCGCAAAACGCTGGAGCGGATGCAGGAGCGGCGCGAAAAGATCCTCGCCGATCCGGATGGCTATCGGAAAGAACAAATCGAACGGCGCTTGCCCGACGATTTTGACGAGTTGACCGAGGAAGAACAACAGGAGATCATCGCCCAGCTCGAAGACGTGGTCGTCTCTGTCGACCCGGCGGAACTCAAGAAGGAGATCGCCCGGTTAAGCGCCTTGATCGGCAAGGCCCGCCGCCTTGAAGTCCGGGAGGTTGAAACAAAGCTCACCAAACTGCGGAGTGTCCTGACCGAGCAAGGTTTCTTCGCGGACCGGCAAATGAAGTTACTGATCTTCACGGAACACAAGGACACGCTCGATTACCTCGCCGGGGACGGGCGTGACGGCCGCCCCTACGGGAAACTACGTGAATGGGGTCTCAGCGTTACCCAGATCCACGGTGGAATGAAAATCGGTGACCGCGACACCCCCGGCACCCGGATTCACGCCGAGCGGGAGTTTCGGGAGTCGGCACAAGTCCTGGCGGCCACCGAGGCGGCCGGGGAAGGCATCAACCTGCAGTTTTGCTGGTTCATGATCAACTACGACATCCCGTGGAATCCGGTCCGGCTGGAGCAGCGGATGGGACGCATCCACCGCTACGGTCAGGAAAGGGATTGTCTGATTTTCAATTTCGTCGCCGTGAATACTCGTGAAGGCCGGGTACTGCAAAGCCTTCTGGAGCGGTTGCGTGAAATCCGCAGGGAACTCGGCACCGACCGGGTCTTCGACGTGGTCGGGGAAGTCTTCCCGGCGAACCTGTTGGAAAAGCTCTTCCGGGATCTGTACGCCCGTCGCATTGACGTGCCGAACATCGAAGCCAGAATCGTAAGTGAAGTTAACCCTGAGCGCTTTCGCGCCATTACCGAGTCTGCGCTTGAGGGTCTGGCCAAGAAAGAGCTTAACCTTTCCACCATCATCGGCAAGTCCGCGGAGGCCCGCGAGCGCCGCCTGGTGCCCGAGGTGATCGAGGACTTTTTCGTGCAAGCGGCCCCTGTCGCCGGCATAACTCCCAAACCAGTGGCCAAAGACAGTCATATTTATCGTATCGGCAAAGTCCCGCGTTTCCTGGTCTCGCTGGGTGAACGCCTTGAACCCCGCTACGGCCACCTGGGGCGGGAGTATCACAAGGTTGTTTTCGACAAGCACCTTTTGCTCGAAGACCCGACTCTGGAGTGGGTGACCCCGGGACATCCGCTGTTTGAGGCGGTGCGGGCCGATGTGGCGGAACGCGTGGCCGACCACCTGCGCCGGGGGGCCGTGTTTTTCGACCTGCACCGCCGGGAGCCGGCCTTATTGGATGCGCTGGCCGCCTCCGTAAAAGACGGACGGGGGCGCACGCTGCACCGCCGTCTCTTCATCGTGCAAACCGAACTGGACGGAACCATGTCCGTGCGTCAGCCGACCCTGATCCACGATCTTATTCCAGCACCTGCCGGGACTACCGTGCCGGATGGCGCCCCTTTGCCCGACCGCACCGCCGTTGAACGCTATCTCCTAGAACAAGCGCTGTCGGACTTTCTGACCGAGGTCGCGGCCGAGCGCGCCCGGGAGATTGAAACCATCAGGCGGCACGTGGAGATATCCCTGAATGAGCTTATTGACCGGCGCCAGCACCAACTGGCCGAACTCTTGAACCGTCAGATCGAGGGCGCGGCGGTACCGGGGCTGGACGGGCTGATTTCCCAGGCCGAAATCCACCTGGATGACCTGAACAATCGTCTTGAGACCCGTTGCCGGGAGCTGGACATGGAGCGCCACTGCACACTTACGGACATTACTCATTTGGGCCGTGCCTGGGTGTGGCCGCATCCGGAGCGCACCGCTCCGGGCCTTGCCCCGATGGTGCGCGATGAAGAGGTGGAGCGGATCGCGGTGGAGGTGGCCATCCGCCACGAAGAGGCGCGCGGCTGGCAGGTGGAGAGCGTGGAGGACCAGAACCGCGGCTTTGACCTGATCTCCCGCAAACCCCACCCCGAGGACGCCAAAACCTTTATCGAGGTGCGTTTCATCGAGGTCAAGGGGCGTGCCGGCGTGGATGAAATCGCCCTCACCGCCAATGAATACAAGACCGCCGGGCGGCTGAAAAAGGACTACTGGCTTTACGCCGTATTCAATTGCGCCTTCACGCCCGAACTGCATACCGTCCAGGACCCGGCCCGCCTGGGCTGGAAGCCGGTGGTCAAAGTGGAGCACTACCACGTTGGGCCGGAAGCCATACGGAGGGAAAGCAGCATATGAACGCAGCAGCAAACTACCCCAAACGGCTGATCGAAGTGGATCTCCCCATCCGCCGGATCAGCGCCCACGCGCGGCGGGAGAAGTCCATTCGTCACGGGCATATATCGACGCTGCACATCTGGTGGGCACGGCGGCCGCTGGCCGCTTGCCGGGCGGTCATTCTGGCCGCTCTCTGGCCCGACCCCGCTGATACTCATTGTCCACCTGCCTTCCGGGATGAGGCCCGCCGGCGGATGTTGGCCTGGGCACGCGACTGTATTGCCAAAACCAGTCCGGAATCTTACCGGCGGCTGATGGCCGTTCGCAACAACCCGGCCGTTCTTGACGACCCGGTGGAACTCCGCAAAGTGCTGCTGGACTTCATCGCCGATTTCGCCAACTGGGACAACTCCACCGACCAGGACTATCTGGAGACCAGCAGGGCGTTGGTGCGCGCCGCGCACGAGGCACTGGGCGGCGAACCCGGCACCCGTCCGCTGGTGGTCGATCCCTTTGCGGGCGGCGGCTCCATCCCGCTGGAAGCCCTGCGGGTGGGCGCCGACGCTTTCGCCTCCGACCTGAACCCGGTGGCGGTATTGCTGAATAAAGTCGTGCTCGAATACATCCCCCGCTACGGACAGCAACTGGCCGACGAGGTGCGCCGGTGGGGGAACTGGATTAAGGAACAAGCCGAACGGGAACTGGCCGAGTTTTATCCCCGAGACCCCGACGGTGCTACGCCCATCGCTTACCTCTGGGCGCGGACCATCCTCTCCGAAGCTCCGGGGCAGGGTGAGGTGCCCGTGGAAGTGCCGCTCATGCGCTCCTTGTGGCTGGCCAAGAAACCGGGTCGCTACCGGGCGTTGCGCTGGGTGCGGGATGACCGGGGGCAGGTCCAGACCGAAATAGTGGAAGTCACTTATGCCGACGGCACCACCCGCTTGGTGCGCCGTCCGCTCCTGGAGATCTTCGAGCCGGTGTCGGCGGCCGAGGTTGAGGAAGGAACAGTGAAGCGTGGTTCGGCTACCTGTCCGGTGACCGGTTACACCACCCCGGTAAAGAGCGTCCGTGAACAATTGAAGAAACGTCGCGGCGGCGCCGCCGACGCCCGCCTGTTTTGCGTGGTTACCACCCGGCCCGGCCAGCAGGGAAGGTTCTACCGCTTGCCCACTGACCGCGATCTGGACGCCGTAAGAAAGGCGGCCGAGGAACTGGAACGGCGCCAGCGGCAACACCGGGGCGCCTTAAGCCTGGTGCCGGATGAGCCATTGCCGCCTCAGGGTACACTGGGGTTTCGCGTTCAGCTTTATGGTATGGAGCAGTGGGGGGACCTTTTCAGCCCGCGTCAAGCGTTGGCCCTGACCACACTGGCACGATTAGTGCAGCGGGCGGGTGAACAATGGGCTTTGGAGCACGAAAAAGGTCTGGCAACGGCGGTGCAGACGTGTTTGGCGTTGGCAGTAAACCGTCAAGCTGATAAATTGAGTTCGTTAGCAAGATGGGACGTATCTAGGGAAAATCCGCAAGGAACTTTTTCTAGGCAAGCTCTTCCTATGGTTTGGGATTTTGATGAAGTTTACCTATTTTCGGGTTATGGCGGAGATTGGGATACCGCTCTAGCTTGGGTAGTACAAGTAATAGAACACTGTCCTTCTGTCAATCAAACGGGTTTGGCTGAGAAGGTTTCTGCTAATGCTCATCCACTTCCAGACGATTCTGCCCATTGTTTTTTCACGGACCCGCCTTATTATGATGCCGTACCCTATGCGGATCTTTCGGACTTCTTCATCGTTTGGCTCAGACGGACCTTAGAGAATATCCACTCCGATCTATTAGGGGATGCTCTAGCGCCTAAAGATGATGAGTGCATTGTAGATGAGATAAAGAGTAAAGACAAGATCTACTTTGAGACCACCATTGGTAGAGCAATGGCCGAAGGCCGACGAGTATTAGTACCCGACGGTATTGGTGTTGTAGTTTTTGCCCACAAATCCACTGCGGGTTGGGAAGCTCTGCTACAGGCAATGGTTGATGCTGGTTGGCGGGTTACCGGTTCCTGGCCCATTGACACGGAGATGGGTACGCGGTTGCGTGCGCGTGATTCCGCTGCCTTGGCCTCTTCTGTGCACTTGGTCTGCCGACCACGGGAGAATCCAGACGGTTCATTACGCATAGATGAAATTGGTGACTGGCGGGACGTATTGAACGAGCTGCCCAAACGTATTCATGAATGGTTACCGCGTTTGGCCAAAGAGGGCATAGTCGGGGCTGATGCCATCTTCGCCTGTCTCGGCCCGGCACTGGAGGTTTTCTCCCGCTATTCCCGTGTGGAAAAAGCCAGCGGGGAGCCGGTGACGCTCCGGGAGTATCTCGAACACGTCTGGGCGGCGGTGGCCCGGGAAGCGTTGTCAACCATCTTCACCGGCGCCGACGCCACCGGCTTCGAGGAGGACGCCCGCCTCACGGCCATGTGGCTCTGGACTCTTTCTGCCGGTAGGGCTAATGGTAATGGTAATCCGGTGGCTGAAGAAACTGATGATGAAGAGGGAGACAATGGGAAGGCGGTTTCTGTTGGCTTTGTGCTTGAGTACGACGCGGCCCGCAAGATCGCTCAGGGACTGGGTGCCCACCTGGAGAAGCTGGCCCACGTGGTCCAGGTCAAGGGCGAAACGGCACGATTGCTGCGCGTCACCGAGCGCACCCGCTATCTCTTTGGTAAGGACCAAGCCCAGGCAACCACGGCTAAGCCGAAGAAGAAAAAGACCCAAATAAGCCTTTTTGCCGAACTGGAAGAGGTGGAGGAAGAAGCCGACTGGGGCGTAAAGGCCGCGCCGAAACCCGGCACCACCGTACTTGACCGCGTGCATCAAGCAATGATCCTCTTTGCATCCGGCAGGGCTGAAGCCCTAAAGCGGTTCCTGGTTGAAGAGGGTGCCGGCAACGACGCCCGCTTTTGGCGCCTTGCCCAGGCCCTATCGGCCCTCTACCCGCCGGGCACCGACGAAAAACGCTGGGTAGACGGCCTCCTGGCCCGGAAAAAAAGCTTGGGATATTGATTCATGTCCGGGGTTGAGAAGCTCCTTGGGGAGGCAAAAAAATGACTGTTCCAAAAGAAACGGTATGGGAGTTGGATCCCCACACAAGGGCGAAACACGATATCCTTAAACGGTACCTCCAGGCGTGGTATGCAATACTGAACACGTATTACGGACGAATTGTCTATATTGATGGTTTCTGTGGTCCGGGGCGATACAAAGGGGGAGAACCGGGTTCACCGCTTGTTGCTATTGATGCGGCTGTTAACCATCGCAGGGCTATGCAGGGGGAGCTGGTCTTTTTGTTTATCGATGGGCGGCAGGATCGAATTGACCACCTTCGTTACGAACTAGACGGCCTTTCTATTCCGAGGAATTTTGATGTGTCCGTCAAGTGTGGACTGTTTCACGAAGAATTGGTCAGGCTTCTTGATGATGTTGATAACATGGGGGCTCATTTAGCTCCGACGTTTGCTTTCATAGATCCCTTTGGCTTTAAGGGTATTCCGTTTGCAATTATTGAACGGCTTTTACAACATCCACGGTGTGAGGTATTTATTACCTTCATGGTTGACGCCCTTAACAGGTTTCTGGAACACCCTAATGACCAAGTGGTCGAACACATTGTAGATGCTTTCGGAACCGAAAAATGTCTTGAGATTGCCCAGATGCCCGGCGACAGAATTCAAAGTTTGCGTGTTCTTTACCAGGACCAATTGAGTAAAATAGCCAAGTTTATACGCTATTTTGAGATGCGAGACAGGAATAACCGAACGCAGTACTATCTGTTTTTTGCCACGAATCACCGGTTGGGCCATGTAAAGATGAAGGAGTCGATGTGGAAAGTAAACCCCGATGGAGATTTCCTTTTTTCGGATGCAACCAATCCACGGCAAATGGTGCTATTTGAAAAAGACACTACTCACTGGCTTGCCGAAATTATCCAGCAGAAGTTTCTGGGTTTAGGGCGACCCATCCTTTGCGAAAGAGTTCGTGAATTTGTGGAAGATGAAACCGCTTACCTGAAAAAACATATGACGGCGGCTCTTAAGGTACTGGAAGCATCAAACGCGGTCCAGGTTGCGCCTTTAAAGGCTGACGGAAAAAAGCGCAGGACAAATACCTACCCGGACGAAGCGATCATTACATTCCTGGAGCATTGAAAAGATGAAAATTGAAGTGAATTCGAGGGTTAAACAAGAAATCAAATCACACAAGGAATCAGGACTTCCGATTGTGCCGCGCACTTCGTTCATCAAACAGTTTGGGGGTCCTGGTGCCGATTCCCGGATCATTTGTTTCAGGTTCTGGGAATTGGTTGTGGCGGCGGGGTGTCCTTACCGGTGTTCGTATTGCTTTTTGCAGGCTACCCCTTCGTATGTATTTGGGCATTACCCGCTTCAAGGGGCCATTTTTGAAAACTGGCGTCAAATGATCGAGGAGGTTGTGGAGTGGCTCAAGCATCCATTGCCTCGTATGCTGGTGATCGGAGAGTTGCAGGACGGATTGGCTTTTGACTCCGCCTACAGAAAAGTGGCGAACAAATCTCTTACCGAGATGTTGATACCCTTATTTGCGGAACAATCCCGCCATCGTCTGCTTTTCTTGACGAAATCCACGGTCATTGAAAACGCTTTGAGACTTCCTCCTACCAATCAGGTGGTGTTTTCCTGGTCCGTAAATGCCGAGGAAGCAGCGCGCCGTTGGGAGATAGGCGCTCCCTTGCCAAGTCGGCGTATCGCCGCCGCGCGCCGGATGATGGAAGCGGGTTGGCCGGTCAGGTTCCGCCTTGATCCGATGATTCCTTTTGATGGTTGGAGAGAGGGTTATCTTGATGTGATTAACCGGCTAAATGAGTTAAGGCCGGAAATGGTTACTATAGGGGCATTGCGGGCCTCGAATACTTTGAAGGCGCACGCCCGGCGCAACGGGCGTGACGCGTCTATTTTCGAGCTGCTGAAAGAAAAGGATGCGAGTAACTTTAAATGGCGGCTTCCACAAGACGTGCAGATAGAGCTGTTCCGTTTTGCTTATGAGCATATTGATGGAACGCGGATAGCTACCGCCTTATGCAAAGAGGACGCTTCGATCTGGGAGTCCGTAGGGATGAGCTTTAAAGGTTGTCATTGCTTGGTCGGAAACAGCGACGAGATTGCCGGCCGGCGGCACAGGCAGATGTGATCATTTCGGGATTGAATCTACGTTGTATTCTGTTTTTCGGCTGAGAGAGAGGGTGAGCTAATGCCCAGACTAAGACCCTGGTTTCACGTCGTTTCGCCGCGCGAGGATCTCCGGGAAGGCCGGCCGCTGGACGCCTCCGAGTTCGCGGTGCATTTGGACCAGGTGCGCGACGGCCGGGCGCCGGAAGATTATCTGAAGCCGGAGCGCTTTTTCGAGCGGACTTACATGACCAAGGGTCTGGCCGATCTGGCGGCGCAGATGGTGCGCCGGCTGTCGGGCATCAAGGTGGAGACCTCCGCCGTGTTCAACATGGCCACCCAGTTCGGGGGCGGCAAGACCCATGCCTTGACGCTACTTTATCACCTGGCCGAAGCTGGTCCGAAAGCCCATGCGTGGCGGGGGGTAAAAGACATCCTTTCCCGGGCTGGGGTGTCGTCCGTTCCCGAGGCGGCGGCGGCGGTGTTTGTGGGCACGGAGTTCGATTCCATCACCGGACGCGGGGGGACTGACGGTGAGCCTTTGCGGCGGACTCCCTGGGGGGAAATCGCCTGGCAACTCGGTGGCGCGGAAGCCTTTAACGCGGTGGCGGCGCACGACGAGCGGGGGACGGCGCCGGCCGGCGATGCTGTGCGCGCCTTCCTGCCTGAACGTCCGACCGTCATTTTGATGGACGAGTTGATGAACTACATCAGCCGCAACCGGAAATCCGGGCTCGCGGCCCAGTTTTACAGCTTCCTGCACAGCCTTTCGGAAGAGGCGCGTGCCCGGGACAACCTGGTGCTCGCCGTATCCATCCCGGCTTCGGAACTGGAAATGAATCCGGAAGATCAGCGTGATTACGAGTCGCTAAAGAAGCTTCTTGATCGCCTGGGGAAAGCGTTATTTATGTCCGCCGAAACCGAAGTGGCCGAGATTATCCGGCGCCGCCTCTTTGAATGGCAGGGGCTGCCCGAAGAGGCGGTAAAGACGGCGGCGGCCTACGCCTACTGGGTGACCGAGTACCGGCAACTGGTGGGTGACGTTGACGCCGCTTCGGCACGGGAACTGTTCAAATCCTGTTATCCTTTTCACCCCGCGCTCATCTCCGTTTTTGAGCGCAAATGGCAGAGCCTGCCCCGGTTTCAGAAGACGCGCGGCATACTGCGGCTGCTGGCGCTCTGGGTTTCGCACGCCTACCAGGCGGGATACCGGGGGGCGCACCGCGATCCGCTGATCGGCCTGGGTACCGCGCCTTTGGAAGATCCCTATTTCCGGGCGGCCATGTTTGAACAATTGGGCAATAACGATCTGGAAGGCGCGGTCACTACGGACATTGCCGGCAGGCGGGAGGCGCACGCCGTCCGCTTGGACCGCGAGGCGCCAAACGGGATCAAGAAGGCCAGGCTGCACCAAAAAGTGGCCACCACGATCTTTTTTGAATCCAACGGCGGGCAAACCAGAGCCGAGGCTACCGTGCCGGAGATCCGTTTCGCGGTGGGCGAACCGGAACTGGATATCGGCAACGTCGAAACCGTTTTGGAGGCGTTATCGGATACCTGTTACTACCTGAATGCCGACCGGAACCGGTATCGATTCAGCCAGAGTCCCAATTTGAATAAGATGCTCACTGATCGGCGGGCAACTATCAAGCAGGAAGCGATTGACAAGCGGGTGCGGCAGGAAATCCAGACGATTTTTAAGGCGGGTCCTGAAGGATTTACCCGGCGTTATTTCCCGGAAAACAGCAGCCAGGTTCCGGACCAGGCGGTGCTCACCCTGGTGATCTTGGCGCCGGATCAGCCGCTGTCGGCGCCCGATACGCGGAAGTTTATCGAAACCGTAATCCGGGAGCACGGGTCTTTGGGGCGGACGTTTAAGAGTGCCCTGCTCTTTGCGGTGCCTGATGAGAGCACACAGATCCAGGATGCGGCCCGTAAGCTGTTGGCCTGGGAAGAGATCGCCGATGACACGGAGACCATCGGGCGTCTGGATGCGGCCCAACAGCGCCAACTCAAGATTGGTACCGACCGAGCGGTACGTGACCTTAAAGAGGCGGTGTGGCGCGCCTACCGGTACGTCTTGCTTCTCAACAAGGACAATACGCTGAAAGAAGTCGATCTCGGACCGGTACACACCAGCGCCGCGAATTCAATGGTGGAGCTGATACTGAATCGTCTCAAGGCTGAAGACGAGATCACCGAAGACATAGGGCCGCACAAACTGGTCCGGTACTGGCCACCGACCAAGGAATGGAGTACACAGGCGGTGCGGGAAGCGTTCTATGCTTCCCCTACCTTGCCCCGGCTCCTGGATCCAAGAGCGCTGCGGCGCACCATTACGGACGGGGTGGCCGGAGGGGTCTTCGGTTATGCGGGCAAGGACGCGGACGGCCGCTTTGTGCCACTGTACTTTGAGACTACGCTGGCCGAAGCGGACATTGAATTTTCCAATGAGGTCTATCTTTTGCCCGCCGCAGAAGCACGGAAATATATCGAGCCGCCGCGACTCGCCCGGATGGAAATCCGGCCGGGCAGGGTGCGGCTGAAACCCGGGGAAAGGATTTCTTTTGCGGTGGCCTGCTTCGATCAGCACGACCAAAGCTACCCCTGTCCACCGGTAACGTGGTCCGCAACCGGCGGTCGGATCGATAAAAAGGGCTTATACGTTGCCGAGACTACCATTGGTTCTTACTATGTGCAGGCCAAGGTTGATGAACATACCGCCGGCGTAGAGGTGGATGTGTTGGACGATAGTTTGCCGCCCCCACCTCCGCCGCTTGGCAGAAAGGGTTTGCGGTGGCGCGGCGCGGTACCCCCGCAGAAGTGGATGAATCTCTATACGAAAGTTCTGTCGCGTTATGCGACCAACCCGAAATTGAAACTTGAGGTGATGTTCGAACTGCCTGCGGAGAACGGCATCACCGAGGCGCAAAAGAGCGAGTTGCGTGTGATCCTGCGGGAGCTGGGCTTATCGGAGGATATCGAAGAGGTCTAAGATGATGGATGACCGTTTGAACCAAAACAACATAATAGAACGGCGAATTGAAGAGTGGAAACAGAGGTTGATAGACCTGTCCCGCCGCAACCGCCTTTTATACTTTCGGTCCGGTTTAAGGGGGTCGTATCTGTGGGTGTTGCAGCCCGACCCAGACTTAGTCTTCTGGCGTCTTTTTGGCAACGAGGAGTATTTGGGTTTCTGGCTGCCTCCTGGCAAAGAAGAGGATGATAGCCCTGGTGCCCCGCGAAGGCGCTTTTCCCAACCAGCGGAACACGAATTGGTGATCAAAGGTCTTACCAGGGAGGAACTCCAGCGTAAGCTGAAAACACTCTATCGGCGGGCGACGACCGATTATCGCGAGCGTGGCGTGCGTATTTTGTACGCCGCATTCGGATGCCTGCGATGGAGAGAAGCTGAGGCAACAGAGGAAATCGTTTCACCACTCGTCCTGTGTCCGGTGGAGCTAAGCCGCGAGAGCCCCCAGGAATCCTTTCGTCTTTTCCTGGCGGAAGAGGATGTTGTGTTTAATCCGGCCTTGACTTTTAAGTTTCGCAAGGATTTCAATCTTGAACTGCCTGAGCTTCCGGGCGAGTGGGAGCAGGGTACACTCGGCGGTTATCTCGATTCGATTGCCCGGGCAGTTCAAGGATTCGACTGGGCTGTGGAAAAGGTGTGCCTCATTGGTCTCTTTTCATTTCACAAGCTGGTGATGTACCAAGATCTTAGCACCAACAAAGATTTAGTTACTGTCCATCCGGTTGTCCGTGCCCTGGCCGGGGATGGCGGGGGTCTTCCTCCTGCCGAGGAAGTTCCCTCCGAGAATCAATTGGATCGGATTCAAAAACCCGAGGAGACTTTTCAGATTCTGGACGCTGACAGTAGTCAGCGGTTGGCCGTTGAAGCTGCGCTTCGGGGCAACAGCTTCGTTCTCCAGGGACCGCCCGGGACAGGGAAGAGTCAGACCATCGCTAATGTTGTCGCTGAATTCCTTGCCAGGGGTAAGACAGTCCTGTTTGTCAGTGACAAAATGGCTGCCCTCGAAGTGGTATACAAGCGGCTTTTGAGTGTCGGGCTGGGGGATTTCTGTCTGGAGTTGCACAGTCACAAAGCCAATAAGCGTGAGGTTGTCGCTGAACTCAAGCGTTGCCTGGACGAGATCCTCGTCCCAAAGAACCTGCCTTCGAAAAATGACTTTGAGCGGTTGACCCGGTTGCGCGATCGGTTAAACGATTATGTCTTAGCCCTGCACGAGGTCCGGGAGCCATTGGGGCTGAGTGCCTACGACGTGCTGTGCCGTTTGACACAACTCCACGAAACGCCTTTGGTGCCATTGGAATCGGCCGATGTCAAGTTAGTGAACTTTTCGCAGTTAGAGACTTGGCAAGATTTGATGCGTTCTCTGGCCACTGTTTGGGGCGTGGTTGATGAAGGGCGGGACTTTCCCTGGTTTGGTTGTCGCGAAACCCACTACACGCCGAATGTCAGGGTGAAGTGGGAACTGATGCTGGACAAGGGGATTGGACACCTCGAAGCGCTCGAACAAACCGCCGCTGAGCATGCTAAAGCTGTTGGGGTGGAAAAACCGGTGAGCCTGGACGGAGTTGAGTGGCTTGTCCAAGTTGTCGGGCATCTAATGGAAAGCCCCAAACCTCCCCGGGACTGGTTGACTGATGCCGGCCTTGATGAGCTTTTCGATAATTCCTGGAAGTACCGGGCCTTGTGTGATGCCTACCTGACTACGAGACGATCACTCGAAGAGCGCTATAGTGACGGTTTTTTTGGATTAGATTTGGCTATGGGCGATATGATTGAGGCTGTCTGGGCGAACCTGACCACCGCTTTAGGCGTTAAGGATGACAACCAGACAAACGTGTATCTGAATGCGGCCCGGCTTCGCGACCTGTTCGAGGAACTGGAACACGCTACAAGAAACATCCTGAGGGATGCCGTGGACATCGCCCGACACCTCGGCCTGTCTGTGGAGAAGATGACTTTGCAGAGAGCTAAACAACTCCAAAGAATCACGGAGCTTGCCATGTCCGAACACAAGCCGGAAGCGTCGTGGCTGGATCCACGGCGCATTTACCAGGTCCGGGCATTGCTTAATGAGATCCGCCCGTTGTATGCGGAGCACAACAAGAAGCTCTCCGAATTGTTAGAGAACTATGAGGAAGGCATCCTGGAGCTGGATTTGGACGTGATGGTCGAGCGCTTCGACGGTGTCATCTACCGGTCCTTTTTACGGTGGTTTCACCCGAGGTTTCATCGTGACAAGAAGCTGATCAAGCACGCTACCCGAAAAAAAGTCTTTCCCGGGCCCAATAAGACCCTGGAAGATATTGGACGAGCACGCGAAGTCAAACGGTTGCGGCACAGAATAGACCATGACCGTGCGGAGACAGAAGCACTGCTCGGGAGCTACTATCAAGGATGCCATACAGACTTCGCGGCGGTGGAGTTGGCTTTGGATGGCGCCCAAGAGGTCCTTTCTTTGGCCGGAATGTCATTTTTACCGGATAGAATGACTGCACTTCTGGCTTTCGGCAGCGTTGCTCCTTCGGACATCACTGATGCTGGTGCCCGGCTCAAGAATCAAGCTGACAGATGGGAGGGTATCGTTAAGTCCCTGGAAGGGCTTATCTCCCAAAGTATTCCTGGCGTTGACGGTCTTCCGCCCTCTCAGTGTCCGCTTGCAGAGGTTGGAGCGTTGATCGAAAGTATTTTGGGGCCGCTGAGGCAACTGTGTCAATTAACCGATTCGGTATTGGCGCATCGCGTTGGGGGCTACTATCCGGGTACTCTGGGCGACCTGCTTGCCGATTTGCGGGCTTTTGAAAGCATAACCGCCATTCGGGCGGATATGGAGGAGGAGTCCTCGCGACTCGAAAAGATTTTTGGGGAGCGCTACCGGGGTCTGGATACGGCCTGGGAAGAGATCTTAGCTGCACTGGAGTGGACACAGACGGCACGCAACCTGTTTGACAGCAGCAGTGTGCCGGACCGGTTCATTCGGTTGGCGGTGGGGGAGGTGCCGCCGCACAACTTGTCGGCTGAGAGGCTGCAGCAGGCCTGCGACAAGATCAAGGGGTTTCTTCGGCTGTTACAGGATAATTTTGACCTTGAAGCACCATGGGATGCTTGGTTCCTGGCAGACTTAAGAAACAAGACCGTCACCCTTAAGCAGAGGCTGGATGATCTGGAGGCATGGACACATTACGTGCGGGTGGAGAAAAGGTTCCTTGAGGCCGGTTTAGGTCGGTTTTTCACCAAATTGAAAACCGCCTCGCTTTCGGCCGCACAGCTCGAACCCGCCTTATATAAGGCCTTTTTCACCGCTTGGATGAACTTTGTATATGAAGACGATGCCAGGCTTGGCGAGTTTCGGGGCCGGGATCATGAACAATTGATCCACGAGTTCCGTCAGTTGGACACCAGGTTAATTCAGTTATCCGCTCACCGTGTGATTGAACAATGTAATCAGCAACGGCCCCAGGCGGCACTGCTGCAGACACAGGGCTCCGAGGTAATGGTGATCAGGCGCGAGGCGGCCAAGAGGCGGCGGCACCTACCGATTCGCGACCTGTTTGCCCGTGTGCCTAATCTTTTGCTGAGGCTTAAACCCTGCCTCTTGATGGGACCACTCTCGGTTAGCCAGTACCTCAATCCCAACCTGATCAAGTTTGACTTGGTGGTGTTCGATGAGGCCTCACAGATTTTCACCGAGGATGCAGTCGGGGCTATCTATCGTGGAAATCAGCTCGTTGTGGCCGGTGACAGTAGACAGTTGCCGCCGACCAACTTTTTCAGAATCATGGACACCGATCTTGACTATGACGAGGACGAGGAGGCTGCTGACGATATCGTATCCGCCGACTTCACCAGCGTACTGGAGGAGTGTGAGACTGTTCTGCCCAGGTTCCCGGATCCCTTTCTCAGATGGCACTACCGGAGCAAACACGAATCATTGATAGCGTTTTCAAACTACCGGTTTTACGAAAAGCGTTTGATCACTTTCCCGTCATCCACTTATAGTCACGAAGACTTGGGCGTGAGGTTGGTTTACGTGCCGGATGGTGTTTACGACCGGGGCGGAAAGCGAGACAACCGGCGTGAGGCGGAAGTGGTTGCAGAATTGACTTTAGAACATCTTAAACGATATCCGGGAAAGAGCCTCGGGATCGTTGCGTTCAGCCAGGCGCAGGCCAACACCATAGAGGACTTGGTGGAGTTGCGTCGGCGGGACAATCCGGAGTTGGAGCGGTTGTTCAAAGAGGATCGACTCGAAGGCTTCTTCATCAAGAACCTGGAAAACATTCAGGGAGACGAACGTGACGTTATCATATTCAGCATTGGTTATGGTTTTGACCAGCATCGACGGATCACCATGAACTTCGGCCCTTTGAACAAAGCTGGCGGAGAGCGTCGGCTCAACGTGGCGGTGACCCGGGCGCGTGAGAAGGTTGTGCTGGTAAGCTCCATCAGAGCGTCAGATCTTGACATGAGTGCGACCGAAGCGGCGGGAGTACTGTCCCTTTACCATTACCTTGATTATGCCGAACGAGGCGAACAAGCACTATCATTGACCCATCCTAAAGGTTTGGGTGAGAGTGAGTCCTTGTTAGAAGACGATGTGGCCTCCGCTATCCGGCAGATGGGGTATGACGTGGTTCCACAAGTTGGTTGTAGTGGTTACCGCATCGATATCGGGGTTGTCGATCCAGCGCAAAAGGGCCGTTTCATTCTGGGGGTCGAATGTGATGGTGCCACCTATCATTCCGCCAAGACCGCTCGTGATCGTGACCGGCTCCGCCAGAGCGTATTGGAGAGCCTGGGTTGGCGTATTTACCGTATCTGGTCCCCTGATTGGGTGGCCAAACGTGTCACCGAGGTTGAAAGGCTCCGCAAGGCCATTGAGGAGGCTCGTAGGGACAGTGTGCGAGTGCCGTTCCCCGGGAACCCCAACCCCCGGAACAAAGCCCAGGCTGCTACCGTCGACGGTGGGGTTGAGCGGGTCTGCAATACTCTGCCGGAAAACGGGGTTTCTATTCCGGGCACGGTCTCCTATGAAGCATTTGATATTGATATGGCGACGGTGCCATTGTTCTGGGACTTTAATACGCCGCACTACAGAGAGGAACAGAGTGCTACACTGGAAGCCATAGTTGAAGTCGAAGGACCGATCCACATTGAATTGGCTGCCAGACGTTTAGCCATGGCCTGGGGCTTGGAGCGCCTGGGGCCGAAGGTGATGAGAACGGTAAGAGAGGCTGTAAGCCTTTGCGAAAAGCGCAAGACGGTTAAAGTGGTAAATAGTTTTCTTTGGCCAGCGGCCGAGAAGAATATTGTGGTTAGGGTTCCCGTACCGGAAAAACCGGAGACCTTCAGAAAGATTGACTACATTCCTTCGGGTGAGATTCAACAAGCAGTTCTCTTGGTCCTTCACCATGCCGGCGGTATAGATGCGGATTCATTAATCACGGAAACCGGACGTCTTTTTGGTTATGCCCGGATGGGCCCGATAATCCGAAAACGTTTTACGGACGAAATCAGTAATATGGAAGCGGCAGGAACCATCGTGCGAAACGGTGAATCCGTTACTTTAGGCAAGCGAGGATGCGCTGATGGAAGAGCTTGACCTTCTAGTTCCCGGGGTTTCTAAAATGGGCACGGTGAACAACCACCTTAAGGGTGCTGGGAATTGATCTCGGCACAACCAATTCGGTGGTGGCCGAAATGGTATGGCCTCCAGGCGAACCTCTCCCCGACCGTGTGCATTGTTTGGAGATTGATCAACCAACCCGCGACGGAACCTATACCGGTTACTTGGTGCCTTCGGTGATCGCCGTTCACGGAGGGAAGGTGATGGTGGGCGAAGGTGCCAAACGCTTGTGCGCGGATATTGCCAAGTATAAACTCCAGCAGAATAGGAATTTGTTTTGCGAGTGCAAGAATGACATCGGTACGAACATCACCTACCACAAGGCTCCGGAGGGCTTTCGTTCACCCGCCGAGATCGGCGGGAAGGTGCTGGGTTTTCTTTATGAGTCAGCTCGAGAATTCGGGCCGGATCTTCCAAACTGCCGTTATACGATTTTGTGCTGGTTGACGAAGGTCAGGATCTGGACAGCGACGCTTTTGAACTCTTGCGACTGATTGCCAAACACATCACCGTCTGCCTGGATAACAAACAGCAGATCTACGAGAAAGGTTTGCACGAAGCGGATATCCTCCGTAAGCTCGGCATTCGGAAGCGAAACGTACAACTGCTTGAGGCGTTCCGGTGCTGTCCGTATATCATCAACGTGGCGGCCGAGTTTATCGAGGACGCCCGGCAAAAGGAAGAGTTCATCCGGCAGGGGAAAACCCCGGCGGAAAAGGAAACCCCGATTCTTTATTACGCCTCAAGTATGGAGAATGAAAAGCGCCGCCTGATGGAAGTACTGAGTACCCGTCAGTCCAGGATGGAACGTATCGCTATTCTGTTTCCGAAGAAAAACCAGGTTTATGGCTTTGCCGCCAGTCTAAGAAGAGGCGGGTTTTGAGGTTGAGACGCCGGATGACTTTGACTTTGCGAATAACATCCCCAAAGTGATGCCGTACCACAGCGCCAAGGGGCTCACCTTTGATACGGTTCTGATGCCCCGGTTGGTGAAGTCTTCATTTCCGGTCCTGAGTGCCGCGCGGATCAATCACCTTCTATTCGTGGCCATTACCCGGGCGACAAAATGGCTGTATTTGAGCACGCTGAAGGGTAAAGAAGTTGATTCCCTGCAACTGGTACGAAACTTGGGGGAGAAAGGTTTAAAAAACATGAAAGACAAGAACAGTCGTTGGCTGCCTGATTTTAAGGCGGCGCTTAATAAGGTGGTGCCGGATATAAAGGATTTCCAGGTGCAGAAAATCGGTGGCTATCTGGTAATAAAACTGTTGCACAGTTATGAGAAAGGGGAGCACTGGTTTGACGCTTCCCAGGAATCGGACGGTACGCTGAGGGTGCTTGGTCTGCTGGCCGCGCTTTACCAGGACTCCCCGCCGACCTTGCTGGCCATAGAGGAACCCGAGTTGACCATTTATCCCGGTGCGCTGGCCGTGCTCGCGGACGTAATGAAGGAAGCCGCCGGGCGGACCCAGTTGTTATTGACCACACACAGTCCGGACTTGATCAGCCGTCTGCCGGTTGATGCGTTAAGGGCGGTCGAGAAGCTGGACGGTGTCACCTTGATCAGTGATATTGACGAGACCAAAAGAATGGATGGGCTTAGGTATGGGCCTTAAGGAGCGATGATGCTGGATGATGCAAACACTGCAAGAAGAACTCCTCAAAATGTATCAGAAGATGACTGCTGAGGGGAAGCTGGTTCCGGCGGCGCGGTTGGACGAGTATTACGGTGTCTTCCGGCGGCGGTTCGGGCCGGCACAACTGGCAAGCCTTGACGGGGAGGCGCTGCTGGAAACAATACACAATCACAGCAATCCGGACAGCCTGGTTTACTGGCTGGAGTTCAAGGATGACGAGGAGTTTCCGGATCATTTCGGGAGTATCGCCGGCGGCAGTGCGCTGAAGTTCGGCATTTACCGCCGGAAGGAGACCGGGGCGTGGGTGACGGGCAGCCCGGTGGAAACGCGCGAGCTGCCGCTGGATGAGGCGGTGGCCGTGGCCCGGAAGCACCGGGATCAACTCGTGGCCGGTGCCGCGCTGCTGGAAGGCTTACCCCGCAACGCTTCGGATGAGGATTACCTGCGGCTGCAGCAGGAGATGGACGCGCAGTGTCCCGACATGGGCAACACGGCCTGGGGTCACAAGTATTTCAGCCTGCTGTATCCGGACAAGCTCGATTTCTTCCACGTTGCCGACTACCAACGCTTCCACCTGATCAAGCTCCTGCAAGTGCCGCCGGAGGGTGAGGGCCGCTACCTGGCGGCTGGTCGGTTCGTGCGTTTGGCCGCGGAACTGGGGCTGCACCTGAACCATTTGGGTCACTTGCTCGTGATACGCAACGGCCGGCCGTACCGCTATTGGCGGGTGGGCACCAGCGACGAGACCAAGCCCCGGAACCGCTGGGACCTGATGCGGGACGGCGGAGTGGTGGCTGTCGGGTGGCCGGACCTGGGGGATCTGTCCGGGTTCTGGAAAAAGCCGGAGCAGCGGGAGAAGCTGCGCGCCCTGATGGCGGAAAAGTATCCCAACACGCCGCAGACGGTGGGCAACCAGACCGCACAGCTCTGGAATTTCGTGTTCGGTATGGCGGAAGGAGACCTGGTGCTGGCCTGCGACGGAGCCGCGGTGTTGGGAATCGGGAAGGTGACGGGCGGTTATTTCTTCGAACCCGATTCAGACTTTCCCCATCGCCGGCGGGTAGAGTGGCTCAGCCTTGACGAATGGCAGATGCCGGTGCACGAAGGCTTGCGAAGCACCTTCCGCGAGTTCCGCAAGCATGCGAACCGGGTGGAGGCCGAACGGCGCATTTTGGAGACAAAACGCCGTGAACGAGAGAACGGGGAGAAACCGCCTGTTGAACCACCAACGGCAACCGCTGTTCCCGCTCTGGACGGCATCCCCGGCCGCATTCAGAAAGTGCTGGAAAGAAAAGGCCAGGTGGTGCTTTACGGCCCGCCGGGGACCGGCAAGACCTACTGGGCGGAGATTACGGCATGTCAGCTGGCGGCTTACCACGCTTTCGGCCGCGGTTTCGAGCGCCTGACCGAGGAAGAAAAGCGGCAGATCACCGGTAACGGTGAACAGCCGGGGCTCGTGCGCATGTGCTGCTTCCACCCGGCTTACGGGTATGAGGACTTCCTGGAGGGCTACCGGCCGGAGACCAGTGAGGGGCGGATGACTTTCGTCCTGCGATCGGGCGTTTTCAAGACGCTTTGCGCCCAAGCCCGGGACAATCCCTGTTATCGTTATTATCTGATCATTGACGAGATCAACCGGGGGGACATCCCCCGGATCTTCGGCGAGTTGCTGACCGTGCTGGAGAAGTCCAGGAGAAACAAGCATATCATTCTGCCCCTGAGCGGCGAGTTGCTGCGGGTTCCAGAGAACGTCTTTATCATCGGAACGATGAATACGGCGGACCGTTCGATCGCCCTGATGGATGCGGCCCTGCGGCGGCGTTTCGGTTTCGTGGAACTGATGCCCGATCCGGCGGTGCTGGGCGATGTGGTGGTGGACGGCATACCCCTGGGTCCGTGGCTGGACGCCCTGAACCAGCGGATTTGTCGGCACGTCGGCCGGGACGCACGCAATCTACAGGTCGGCCATACGTATTTGATGGACGGTTCTCACCCGATCACCGGTTTTGAGAAGTTGTCCCGCGCCCTGCGGGAAGATCTGCTGCCGCTGCTGGAGGAATACTGCTACGAAGACTACACGACCCTGGAACGTATTATGGGCCGCGCTCTGGTGGATGTTGCCAATCAGCGCATCCGGGATGAGCTTTTCGAGTCGGATCAGAAGGATAAGCTGGTGCAGGCTCTGCTGGCGCCGTGCCCGGAGGTGGCCGCCTCTTCTCCGGCCGTGCAGGCGGAACAGGAGCAATCAGCGGAGGACGAGTCTCCGGAAGACGGGGATGAAGACGGTCCGGAAGCCGGGGATGGGCAATGACGGTCGTACCGGTGACGCTTGAGGAATGGGACAAGTTGTCACCTTGCGGGGACAGCCCGACGCGGGGTCTGTCTTTCCGGCGGGAGCCGGCCGCCAGGGACTTGGCGGGCACCCTGGCTGAATCAGGGAAGCTGGAGGTGCAGGAGCTTCTGGACGGCCTGGCCGTTCAGTCCAGGTCCTTCGTGGGCACCGTCCGTCTCGGCCCGCTGCAAGTGATCGTCCGGCCTAAGATAACCGGGTTTCCGCTGGTCGTCCTGCTCCGCTACGCTTACGGATTGCGCAATCTCTTTCTTTATGAGCAGGTTGACCTGGAAACAACGGGCCGGCCTTTTCAGGATCTGCTTTTGTCCCAATTGGCCGCCGAAGCGGCCGAATTACTTTCCCGGGGTTTGCACCGCGCCTACCGGCCGCGACGCGAATTGCCGGCCAGCCTGCGCGGCCGGGTGGACTTTCAGCGGTTGGCACGCACGGGGGGCGTCCAGCAGTCGGCGCTGCCCTGCTACCATCATCCCCGGCTCGCGGATTGTCTGTCCAACCAGGTGCTGGCGGCCGGCCTGCGCTTCGGCGCCGGGTTGACGGGCGATCTCGAATTGCGGTCGCGTCTCCGCCGGTTGGCGGCGGTGTGCGGTGAGAACGTCACCCCGATCCGCCTGGATCACCACGTCTTCGCCCGGCTGGAACGGGAGGCCGGTCGGCTGACCCGCGCCTACGAACCGGCTTTTCGGCTGATCAAGATCCTGTACCGGGACGCCGGTGCGGGTTTGGGCCGGGAGGCGGGTGGACTTCCGGTTCCGGGATTCTTGTTTGATATGAACCGGTTTTTCCAGGCCGTCCTGTCCCGTTTCCTGCACGAGAATCTGGACGGTTTCCGGGTGCAGGATGAGTACCGGCTGCAAGGCATGTTCGCCTACGTTCCCGGTTTTAATCCGCAGCGCAGGCAGGCACCGGCCCCGCGCCCGGACTTCGTGGTTTTCCGCGGCGGCAGGGTGGCGGCGATCCTGGACGCCAAGTACCGGGATCTCTGGGAGAATGCGCTGCCCCGGGATATGCTCTACCAGTTGGCGTTGTATGCGTTGAGCCAGGGCGGGGGCATGCGGGCCGCTATTCTTTACCCGACTCTTGACCCCCAGGCGTGTGAGGCGGTAATCGAGGTGCGGGAGCCGGTGCACGGTGTAGGACGGGCGCAGGTGATCCTACGCCCGGTGGTTATTGATCAATTGGCGGAGATGGTTTCCCTGTCCGATCCGGCAACTGCAAGAAGGCGGAAAGAATACGCCCGTCATTTGGCCTTCGGCGCCAGTTAGGTGTGGAGTTAGTGGCAGGTGCGTATTTCGGACCAAATCGGCCACCTCCTTTTCGGACGATTCCGGCCGCCTGTTGGGCTTAAACCGGTAACCTGCCGGGTGGTTAATGAGAATAAGTTTTCAGACAGAAAGTTCCTTTGTATTGGTCGAAGCATGCCAACTTTTTGATCTTCAAGGGGCAGCGGAGCGAAGAGAGCGACGAGGCGTTTTTCGAATACCTGCGCCGGCTGGCCGGTCGCCTGGAAGAGGAGCGGGCCGGCGGGCAGCCGTTCACGTTTGACGAATTGCCTCCCGAACACCCGGCGCGCGTCTTTGCCGTCCGCGTGAATACCGACTGCGGAGCCTGAGAAAGCGTTCTCCGGAAGCCGGCGGCGGCCGCCCCGGCTGTACGGGGGCCGCCCGCTACAGGTATGCTCCCTCAAGCTCTTTGCTCAGGCGGGCGATTTCGTGCGGTGTAACTTGCGGGAGTCTGTTGTATTCGGGGTTCAGGCAGGTGCCGGGGCGAAACCCCTGCAGGCGGTGGTTCCCGGCGTTAAGGCCGGGAAAAGCCTTCACCATCTCCGTCAGGAGCTCCGGGGTATGCAGGCCGGGGACTACCGTGGTGCGGACGTAGCCGCGCTTTTGGCGCAGGACGGCGGCGATGGTTGCAGCCACGTTCTCGGGGTTGTCGCAGCTTACCAGGCTGCCGTAAAGCCGCAAAGGGGCCTTGTAATCCACGGCCACGGCGTCGACCAGACGCCGGTCAAGAAGCTCCCGCACCACTTCGGGGCGGGAGCCGTTGGTGTCGAGCTTGACGGGGAGGCCGATCTCCTTCACGAGCGCCAGGAATGCGGTCAGGCCGGGAGAAAGCGTGGGTTCGCCCCCGGTGACGACCAGCCCGTCCAGCATGGCCCGGCGTTGTCTGAGATACTGCAGGACACCGTCTGCCGTGACAAGGGGAGCAGATCGTGAGGGCTCCACGAGATCGGGATTCTGGCACCAGGGACAGCGGAAGTTGCACCCCCGCAAGAAAACCACGGCCGATACCCTGCCCGGCCAGTCCACGAGCGAGACTTTATTGAACCCGGTGCATTCGATCACGTGCGATGCCTCCTGAAGCCTTGCCGCCCGCATTTCAGCCAGCCGTTTTACAGCCGAAATGCTTTGCGCCGGCCGTATTCGGCCTTTTTCCCCTCGTTCCACTGGCTGACCGGGCGGTAATAGCCCACGATGCGCGAATAAACCTCGGCGGTGCCTCCGCAGCGCGGGCATTGCCGGTGTTCACCGCTGATGTACCCGTGGCTTGCGCACACCGAATAAGTCGGCGTGACCGAAATATAGGGCAGGCGGAAGCCCTCGGTCACCTTTTTGACGAGCGCGGCGCAGCTTTCGGGGTCGGGCAGGGCCTCGCCCACAAAAATGTGGGCCACCGTGCCGCCCGTATACATCGTCTGCAGCGGTTCCTGATGTTCGAGCATGGCGAAAACGTCGTCGGTCTCGTCAACCGGGAGCTGTGTGGAGTTGGTGTAGTAGGGCGCCGCGCCTTTTCTCCATGCGTCTTCGTTGGCCGCGAGTATGCCCGGGAATTTCTTCTTGTCGATGCGGGCCAGGCGGTGCGAACACCCCTCGGCGGGCGTCGCCTCCAGGTTGTAGAGGTTGCCGGTGCGTTCCTGCACGCCGGCCAGAAACTCCCTCAGGAAAGCGAGTATGCGCTTGGCGAAATCCCGGCCTTCCGGCTCATAGATGCTTTTACCGTGGAGGTTTTTAACCGCTTCGGCGGCTCCGACCAGGCCAATGGTGGCGAAGTGGTTGGTCCAGTAATGCCCCGTTCGCTCCTTGACCTCCCGCAGGTAATGGCGTGAGTACGGGTAGAGCCCGCCGCCGGTGAGCCTTTCGAGCACGCGGCGCTTAATCTCCAGGGACGTCACGGCGATGGATGCCAGATGGACCAGGCGGGCGAAAAAGTCCTGTTCGTCCCGCGCCAGGTACGCCAGGCGCGGCAGGTTCAGCGTGACCACCCCGATGGAACCCGTCAGGGGGCTTGCGCCGAAAAGCCCGCCGCCCCGCTTTAGAAGCTCTTTATTGTCAATTCTGAGACGACAACACATCGACCGCACGTCTTCCGGCCTGAGATCGGAATTGATGAAGTTGGCGAAATAGGGCGTCCCGTATTTGGCCGTAACGGCGAAGAGCTTTTGTGCTACAGGACCTTTCCAGGCGAATTCCGGTGAAACATTGTAGGTCGGAATAGGAAAGGCGAACCCTCGCCCGCAGGCGTCGCCATCCATTAGCACGTCGGCGAACGCTTCGTTGATCAAGTTCACTTCTTCCTGATACTCGCCGTAACCCGTAGGCAGCTCCCGGCCGCCGACCACGGCCGGTTCGTCCTTCATAAAAGCGGGGATATCCAGGTCCATGGTGATGTTGGTGAACGGTGTCTGGTAACCCGTCCGGGTGGGTACGTTTAGATTAAAAACAAACTCCTGAATGGCTTGCTTTACTTCCTTGTAGGTTAGATTGTCGGTACGAACGAAGGGGGCGAGAAGCGTATCGACGTTGGAAAAAGCCTGCGCCCCCGCGGCTTCGCCCTGAAGAGTATACAGGAAGTTGACCATTTGACCCAGCGCCGAGCGGAAGTGTTTGGGTGGCCCGGACGATACCTGGTTGGGCACCCCGCCGAAACCCTCTTCCATGAGTTGCTTAAGATCCCACCCCACGCAGTAGACACTCAGGTAACCGAGGTCATGGATGTGAAAGTCGCCTTCGAGGTGCGCCCGGCGCACTTCGGGAGGGTAGATGCGTTCCAGCCAGAAATGGGCGGCCGCGGTGTTGGAGATGTAGCTGTTCAATCCCTGCAGTGAAAAAGACGAATTGGCGTTCTCGGCCACGCGCCAGTCTGCCTGGTTGAGATAGGACTCCACCAGGTCGCAGCTTACTAAAGACTTCATTTCGCGCATCTGCCGGTGCTGTTCCCGGTACAGGATGTAGGCCTTGGCGGTCTGATGATAGCCAAGTTCCATGAGACTTTTTTCGACCAGGTCCTGTATTTCTTCAACGGTGGGGGCGGCAATGCCCCGGTTTTCCAGAGCTTCGATCACGCGCTGCGTTACCGCCGGGGCGGCGTCATCGTCCGCCCACCCGGCTTCACCTGTGGCCTTGAAAGCCTTGGCGATGGCGTTGGTAATGCGTATACTTTCGAAGGCTACTATACGCCCATCGCGTTTTTGGATCGATGTGATCATGGTTGCCTCCTTGATTAATTAATTTGGGCATATCCTCGTTAAAAACGTGTTAAGAGTGTTTACCGCTTAAGAAACTGACATTTTACCGGTTCGCGCTGACATAAAAGCACAAAGACCCTGCCCCGGTTAACTTGGGGAGGGTCCCAGCATGCAAAATCCCAATATCTCCTACCGCCTATGCACGTTAAAGACAAGCGTACCGGTGGAGCCCTTGGTTTCGAACACGCCGCTCCCCGCCTCTCGACCGGAGGCAAGAGCACTAAATAAGCAGGCAGGTCTCCTGGCTCCCGGTATCATCATCGCCCCACGCCTTCCCGGCTGCTTCGCCAGTGGCACACTTGTGAGACGACTCTCCGGTTACAGTAGCGGGACTGCTCAGGACTCGCACCTGATTCCCTATTCTCCCCTGGAGACCGTTGAAAAGCTTCGCCTGGCTTTGAGAAGTGTGAGGCGAGAGGTCAGAGGTGAGTATCAATGAAGGAATTCACCAAGCGAATTCTAACCCTGTGTCCCCACTTCTGACTTCCCACGACTCACATCTCAAAGGCCTTTCGCGCCATGCTTGCTTTTGAACGGTCTCGGGCTGACGCCGAAGAGTCAGCCCGAGACTCAGGCACATTGCTCCAGTAGCGCAAATCTTGTGGGTTTTGCAACGGCCTCCTGGCAAGGGGCACCTGCTTATCCTTAATATGTTAGAGCCATTCTAGCACGGGCGCCGGCGGCCGTCAACTGCCGCGGGGGGAGCCCCGGCGGAGAATGTGCCCGTAGCCCGTGCCTACTTGCCGCCCGATTGCCCTCAGTTCTCGTTCCCACCGGGCGAAGGATGCTTCACCTTCGCCCTGCGGCCGGCTGCGGCCGGGATAAATAGCGTAATGCTGCCGGTACGGCGCCGGCGTGACGTCCGGCATCACGACGTTCGCACCCGCGGCCAGCGCCCGACGCCGGCCGTCCGGATCGAGAACGGCCAGCGCCGTTGTAGCCGGCAGGTGGGTGTGCGGCAGTAGCAGGCGGGTTACCGCGAGGACTTTGAGCGTTGTATCTGTCGATCCCGGGGGAGAGCTGCCCAGTGGTGTATCGGGATGCGGAATGAAGGGGCCGATACCGGCCATTTCCACGCCGATGCTTTGGAGCAGAAGGATGTCGGCGGCGAGTGTTTCGCAGGTCTGACCGGGGAGGCCGACGATGCTGCCCGCGCCTACCTGGTATCCGAGCTCCTGGAGCCAGCGCAGCCTTTCAAGGCGGCTCTCGAGGGTGGTTCCGGGGCGCAAGCGTGCGAAGAGCGCCGGATCGGCCGTCTCGTGCTTCAAGAGGTAGCGGTCGGCGCCGGCATCGCGCAGCCGCCGGTAATCGTCCCGGGAGCGGTCGCCGAGGGAAAGGGTTACGGCCACATCCAGCGTTTCTTTGATCCGCTTGACCACGCGGGCAAGGTCGTCCAAAGCAAAACCCGGATCCTCGCCCGACTGCAGGACGATGCTGCGGTATCCCCCCTGGCGCGCCCGGTGCGCGGCAGCCAGGATCTCCTGCGGCGTCATCCGGTAACGCCGGATGCGGCGGTTATCCCGCCGCAGACCGCAGTAGAGACAATTCCTTGCACAGTGGTTGGAAAACTCGATGATCGCCCGCAGGTGCACTTCCGGTCCCAGGTGTGCGGCCCGCACCTGGTCGGCCGCCCGGAAAAGCGCCGCCGCCTCCTCTCCTTCGGCGCCGAGAAGAAGAACGATCTCCTCCCGCGCGAGCGTGTGGGCTTCGCCGGCCTTGGCCAGCGCGGCGGCGAACTCCGGCCGCAACATATCACTCTCCGACCGGCCCGCGGAAGCGGACCGGCAGCGCATCCTCGTCGTCCTCCCCTGTCGCGGTGCCGAAGGCGGCCAGGGCCGCCGGGAAGGGGGAAAGCGCCCGGCGCAGGACGCCGTGGATGTGCGCCATAAGCACGCCGTAGTTGACGATGGGCACACCTGCATCCCGGGCCTGCATGATGCGGGAGAGCATCTGCCGTCGGTTCAGCATGCACGCCCCGCAATGGACAATCAGCTTGTAGTCCCCGAGGTTTTCCGGGAGCGGACCGCCGCCGGCCGCCACGTCGAAGGAGAGCTCCCCGCCCACCGCCTGGCGCAGCCAGCGGGGGATCTTGACCCGGCCGATATCGTCCTCGACAGGGTGGTGGGTGCAGGCTTCGGCGATGAGGACCCTGTCACCCGCTCGCAGTTTGTCTACGGCACCGACCCCGGCCACCAGGGTATTCAGGTCGCCTTTGTAGCGGGCCATCAGGATTGAGAAGGAGGTAAAGAGCACGTCGGGAGGGGTGTCCGCGGCGGCCTTGAGGTAAGCCGAGGCGTCGGTGACCACCAGGCGCGGCCGCCTGACCATACCGTCGAGCGCGTGGCGGAGTTCGCGTTCCTTGACCATCACCGCCACTCCGTCGTGCTCCAGCACGTCTCGGATCACCTGCTGCTGCGGCAGGATGAGCCTGCCCTTGGGCGCCGCCTTGTCGATGGGAATCACCAGGACCACCGTGTCGCCGGGCGCGATGAGGTCTCCCGCAATGGTCGGCAGTGCCCAGTCCCCGGGCGTGTGACGGACGATCAACTGTTTGAGACGGTCGATGCCGAGACCTTTCAGCGCGCTGACGGCCGTCCAGGGTATGGGCAGGACCGCCGCCCAGGCCGAAAGGGGCGGGTCCGGGTGGATGTCAAGTTTGTTGGCCACGCCGATAACGGGAATGTTGCGGGCGCGCACCATGGCCACCATGTCCTCCTCGTATTTGCCGGGACCATCCGCCGGGTCGACCACCAGGAGCGCCAGGTCCGTCTTCGACAATACCTCGAGGCTCTTTTTGACCCGCAGGGCTCCCAGATCACCGGTGTCGTCAAGACCCGCCGTGTCGATGAGCATCACCGGCCCGAGGGGCAGGATCTCCATAGCCTTGGTTACCGGGTCGGTGGTCGTGCCGGGAACATCGGCCACGATGGCGATCTCCTGCCCCGCCAGGGCGTTGATCAGGCTCGATTTCCCGGCGTTGCGCCGGCCGAGGAGGGCGATGTGCGGTCGCTGGCCGCGCGGGGTGGCGTTCAGATCACTCATTCCCGGTTCCCTCCTCCTTTGCGTGTTGCCGAAGCCGCAGTGCGGCCTCCCGTACTGCCCGCAGCAACTCTTCCTTTTGACCCGGCGGCAATTCCTCCGCGCCCGCGTAAAACATCCAGAGACCTTCATCTATTTCCACCTTCTCCGGCGGCAGGTAGGTTTCTTCGCCGTGGCCTCCCAGGTAGTGCAGGCGGTGGCCGAGCGCCCGGGCGAAATAAACCTTCCGGACCCCGAAGCGCTCGCAAACCGCGCGGGCCAGGGTGCCGAAAACGTCAGAATTTGGCATCGCGTTCTCCCGCCTCCACCCGTTGCAGCAGTTTGTGCAGCTGCGGTGTGCGCTTGGGCATCTTCTGATTGAACCACTCCAGGTAGTGCCCGATGACTTCCTCGCCCAGGGCCCGCGTCTGCGGCGAAGCGTAATCGAGCAGGTATTCTTTAAACGTGAGCGCCGCGTTCGGGATGCAGAAGTTTTTCACCAGTCCCTTCTTGGCAAAGGACATGAAGTGGCACCCCGTGCGCGCGGCCCGGTAGCACGAGGTACAGAAGGAGGGGATGTAGCCGTCCTGGCAGAGTTCGTAAATGAATTCGTCGAGCGAACGGGTGTCGCCGAGCTGAAACTGCTGCCGGTCCGGGATGTGCTCCCGCTCCATCTCGGCATAGCCGCCCACGGCGATGCGGGAGCCGGCGTCCACTTGCGAAATCCCCAGGCGGATGGCTTCCCGCCGGAATTCCGGCCGTTCACGGCAGGTAAGGATCATACCGGTATACGGCACCGCGCACCGCAGGACGGCGATGACTTTCTTGAAGTCTTCGTCACTGACCAGGTAGGGCGAGTTTGTCGTGAGAGGCGTGTTCAGGGCCGGTTCGAGCCTGGGGAAGGAAATGGTGTGCGGTCCCACGCCGAACTCCCGCTCGAGGTCCCTGGCGTGGATAATGAGGCCCAAAACCTCGAAACGCCAGTCGTACAGGCCGAAGAGTGCGCCGATGGCCACGTCGTCGATACCCGCCTCCTGGGCCCGGTGCTGGGCAAAGAGCCGCCAGCGGTAAGAGCCTTTGGGCGTGTTGGCCGGGTGCATTTTCCGGTAGGTGGCATGGTGGTAGGTCTCCTGGAAGACCTGGTAGGTACCGATGCCGACATCCTTTACGCGACGGTATTCCTCCACCGTCAGCGGAGGTGCGTTCACGTTCACCCTCCTGATCTCCCCGCGCCCTTTCTTGATGGAGTAGATCTTTTCGATGGTGCGGCACATGTAGTCGATATCGCTTTCCGGGTGCTCCCCGTAGACCACGATCAGACGCTTGTGCCCTTTCGAAATGAGGATCCTGACCTCCTGTTCCAGTTCTTCCAGAGAGAGGGTTCTTTTGGTCACCGCGTCGTTGGTGTGGCGAAAACCGCAGTAGGCGCAGTTGTTCACACAAGGGCTCGACAGGTACAGCGGCGCGAAGAGCACGATCCGGTTGCCGTACACCTCTTCCTTAATCCAGCGCGCGGTGGCGAAAACCTCTTGCACCAGCTCGGGGTCGCGGCAGTTAATCAACACCGCCGCCTCTTCCGGTGTAAGACCCTTCAATTCCCGGGCTTTGGCCAGGACTTCCTCGATCTGTGGTCGGTCGGGATGGGCCCTGCTTTCGAGGATACGCCGGATTTCGTCGTCGTCTATAAAGTCCGTCCGCTTTTCTGTTTCCTCGTACTTTCTGATTACTGCCGTACGCTGCTCGCGCCAGGCTTGCTCTTGCGGGGTCACGCTAGCTCTCTCCTTTCAAATCAGGTCAAATCAGGTTCTTTTATCGGCCGACCTGTTCCGGTTTTCGAAAAGATCACCACCTCGCTTCCGCCGAAAATAACGCGCACCGGCGATACCCGGCGTGGTCAGTTCCTCGGGGCGCAGTATCACCTCGATCTCGTCGGGGGAGAAGAGCCCTTCTTCAACCAGGAGATCGGTCACCGGACGCCGGGCGGCCGCCGCCCGGAGTACCAAGGCAGTGGCTTTCTCATACCCGATGTAGGGAACGAAGGCCGTAATCACGCTCTGGCTGGCGTCCAAAAGTTCCCGGCAGCGGGCGGCATCGGCCTCGATGCCTCGGATGCATCCGGCGGCAAAGATGTCAACCGCGTTGGCCAGCAGCGTTAAAGACTGTAGGAGATTATGGGCGATCAGCGGCAGAAAGGCGTTGAGCTCCAGTTGTCCGGAGGCGGCGGCTATGCCGACGGCCGCGTCGTTGGCCATTACCTGGAAGGCGACCTGGGTCACCATCTCCGGAATAACGGGGTTCACCTTGCCGGGCATGATCGACGAGCCGGCCTGCGCTTCGGGGAGCCTGATTTCGGCGAGGCCCGCCCGGGGGCCGGAAGAGAGGAGGCGCAAATCTCCCGCGATTTTGGCCAGGCTGACCGCCGCTGCCTTCAGGAATCCGGAGACTTCCGCAAAGATGTCGGCGTTTTGCGTGGCCTCGAAGGTGTTCTCAGCACGCGAAAGGCCAAACCCGGTCAACTCACGGAGGACCTCGATGACACGGTATGTATAGCGCCGGCTCGCGTTCAGCCCCGTGCCCACGGCCGTACCGCCCAGATTTACCTGCCGCAGCCGCTCCTCCGCTTTGTAGAGACGCCACCAGTCACGGGCCACCGCTTCGGCCCAGGCGCCGAACTCCTGGCCGAGGGTGACCGGGACGGCGTCCTGCATTTCGGTGCGGCCGGTCTTCAGAATGCGGGCGAACTCCTTCTCCTTGGCCTGCAGCGCCCCCTGCAGGCCGGCCATCGCCCGGGCGAGCCGCCGCACCAGCTTGATGGCGGCGACCCGCAAGGCCGTAGGAAAGGTGTCGTTGGTGGACTGGCCCAGGTTGACGTGGTCCAGGGGGTGAACAAGCGAGTAGTCGCCCTTTTCGCCTCCGAGCAGCTCGATGGCCCGGTTGGCGATGACTTCGTTGACGTTCATATTGGTTGAGGTGCCCGCGCCGCCCTGGAAGGCGTCGACCAGGATCTGGTCCCGCCACATCCCTGCGGCCAGTTCTTCCGCCGCCTGCGCGATAACCGCCCCGCGCCGCGCGTCCAAAAGCCCGGTTTCCATGTTGGCCAGGGCCGCCGCCTTTTTGACCAGCGCCAGGGCCCAGATCAGGTCGGGGTGGACCGCGATGCCGGAGACGGCGAAGTTCTCCCGCGCCCGCAAGGTGTGGATGCCGTAGTAGGCGTCGCGGGGTAGGGCCGCTTCACCGAGCAGATCTTTTTCCGTTCTGAGGGAAGGGGAATCCGAAAAAGTGGTCTCCACAGTCAGGTGCGCCTCCCCGTCAAAGCACTTTTTACCTTCACGCCCGGCAAGGCCCCGAGTTTACCCGTCAAGGCGCCGATGGCGTCGGTACTCCCGTCAACGATCAGGGCGATCACCGAAAAGCCTTTCTCACGGTAGGGGATACCCATGCGACCGACGATAATGTCGGCATGTACACACAGGATTTCGTTGACCCTGGACGCCATTTCCCGCCGGTTTTCCACTACAATACCCAGAACACCGATCCGAGTCTCCATGTAACATCTCCCCCAAGAATTTCAGAAGCCCACCCCGGCAAAAAGGGTGGGCCCGCTATCCCTTGCCTTCAGGTTTAACCCTCCACGCAGGACATCAGTTTATGTCTATGAAAGAAAACCACAAGGACTGCCCCGGACTTTCCGGAAAAGCTAAGACCTTCGCGGTCTTTTTGCAGCCTTCATGGTTAATTCTAAGTTGTCATACGGCCTTCTTCGACGGATATCGTCAACTTCCTGCTGAACAAAGCTAAAATTCTATTACATACGGTAAACTTACGCCAACCGGAACTGTTTTCTACAAATCAGGGTTTACAAATAGACAGCGTAAAGTTTATCTCGACTTTGACGCCTTGCCATACGGGAACCCAGCAAAATCAGGGCTTCACAG
>NZ_JBQXEZ010000018.1:0-43633 GCF_052618305.1 Desulforudis sp. DRI-14
CAGGGTCCTTTGGGGCCGGTCTTGCGAGGCCGCAAAGCCCGTCCCAATGCTTCTTCAAGACCGGCAAGAAAAGCCTCGTCGCCAAGCGGCCACCCCGTCCTCTCGTGACGTCGCAACGCTTCGGCATCCTCGTCTGAGATGCCCTGAGCAAGGTATCCCCGCCAATCTCCGAACATCTCCAACAACGGCCCGACCCGCACCAACCGGTCGTCACGCCCCGCAAGACGAAAGGGACGAAAGGTGCCAGGCACTCAAGTTATCAAGTTATTCCCTCTTCCGGAGGTCAAAAACCGCAGCGGCGGTGAGGCTGATGTTCTCCCCGATCTCTTTCAGTGTGTACTCTTCTTCCAATGCAGCCTCGATGTAGCACCTCTTATAAAGAGTAAGGCGCCTTGCACGTGAGCCGCCCTTGATAAGCTGATAGTCTGCCGCACTGACACCGGTACCCGCGAGAATAACATCCAGCGGCTTCCTTTCCGCTACCTCGATCCTTGGTCGAATAGTTATTGAGAAGCTATCCTCCCCTATAACGTTCCGGTCCTCATAATCGGTGTCATCCTCTTGGGCCATTAGCTCTTGATACTTGTCTAACGCTTTTGATCGATCATCCGCCAGGCAATCCAGGACTGTATCAATATCGACCGGCCAGCCCTGTTGCCGTCGATAATAGTTGTCACTGCTATACGCATAGTCGGTTGCGGTATGCGATATCCCCGCCGCCACGGGATTGCGGTGAATGTACCTGAGGACGGCGAAGAGATAGCGTTCGTCCTGGACTAGGATCGCCTTGTACCGTCCCTGAAAAACATGTCCCCGACCGCTGGTGCTTCATATTGAAGTACCGGGCAAAATTACCGTTGATCCGGTGCATGATTTTGTTCAAGGGTTTGCGCTCCGTCTTCAGCAGAAGATGATAGTGATTGCCCATGACAACGTAACCAAAGAGTCTGAATCCCAGACTCCTTCTGCATTCGTCCATTTGCCTGAGAAGATACTCTTTGTCAAGATCATCAGCAAAGATGTGCTCTTTGTTGTTGCCTCGCTGAATGACGTGGTAAACTGCTCCCTCGTACTCAATCCTCGGCCTTCTGCCCATAAGAAAACCTCCCGCTTAATCGCAACAGGAGGTTGCTTCCATATTTGCATAACTTAATAACTTGAGTGCCTGGCACGGTTATACGTTTAGGGTTATCCCTTTCAGTCCCCTATTCGTCGGGTCGATGGGTGAAACACCGATGGACATCCTGCTGCACCCCCACTTCGTAGCCTTTCAGTCCCCTATTCGTCGGGTCGATGGGTGAAACGCCGGCCGGCTGGATCGGCCGGGTGAACCCCTGTCGGCTTTCAGTCCCCTATTCGTCGGGTCGATGGGTGAAACGCTTGAACATGGCTCAAGCAAGATGACTGGAAAATTGAGCTTTCAGTCCCCTATTCGTCGGGTCGATGGGTGAAACTCGCCTGACGACCGCGGAAGCGGGCCGGGCAACCGGCTTTCAGTCCCCTATTCGTCGGGTCGATGGGTGAAACAGTGCTCCCCAGCTCCCTGGGCAAGCATCTGGATGCGCTTTCAGTCCCCTATTCGTCGGGTCGATGGGTGAAACTCGCCTGCAGGTCGTTGAGCCCCCGGAGCTTCTCGACCACTTTCAGTCCCCTATTCGTCGGGTCGATGGGTGAAACCAGGGCGATGCCGGCCACCGCCAATGGTGTTAACGTCACTTTCAGTCCCCTATTCGTCGGGTCGATGGGTGAAACACGAGCGGCTGGACCACGAGATTGACCGCCTGCTGCGCTTTCAGTCCCCTATTCGTCGGGTCGATGGGTGAAACCGCTGAGCTGTTGCCGGTGCCAGGCCGGGCCGTCTACCACTTTCAGTCCCCTATTCGTCGGGTCGATGGGTGAAACCCGGGGAAATTTTATTTCCGCAAGGCCTTCGAGCAGACTTTCAGTCCCCTATTCGTCGGGTCGATGGGTGAAACATCTGGTCATACTCCGCTCCCTCGGCGCTGATAATGGCCCTTTCAGTCCCCTATTCGTCGGGTCGATGGGTGAAACCCGGCGTCGGCGGTGAGGCAATCTTCATCCAGTCCGCTTTCAGTCCCCTATTCGTCGGGTCGATGGGTGAAACCACACTTCCTGTACTTCGTTGGCCTCCAGAGCGTGCTCTTTCAGTCCCCTATTCGTCGGGTCGATGGGTGAAACCTCGACACGGACGTAACCGCTCGGGTTCTTGAGCGCCCTTTCAGTCCCCTATTCGTCGGGTCGATGGGTGAAACCCGAACCCGGCGCCGCACTTACCGCCGATGTACGGCGCCCTTTCAGTCCCCTATTCGTCGGGTCGATGGGTGAAACCTGTTCGATAAGTCCCGCGAGTTCCTTATACGGATCCCTCTTTCAGTCCCCTATTCGTCGGGTCGATGGGTGAAACTCACTTGTGCAGCGTAGCTCTTCCCGCCCAATACGTCTACCCTTTCAGTCCCCTATTCGTCGGGTCGATGGGTGAAACCCGCTCAGCTTTGGCCGCGGCCCCTCGGGCCTGTTCCTCTTTCAGTCCCCTATTCGTCGGGTCGATGGGTGAAACGGTCACTGGATCGACAATATGGTCCAGCCACTCAGTCTTTCAGTCCCCTATTCGTCGGGTCGATGGGTGAAACAGGGCCATTACGGCCACCCGGTCCCCGGCCCGGAGGTCTTTCAGTCCCCTATTCGTCGGGTCGATGGGTGAAACGCGGCCCTTGCGATAGCCGGAAAGGGCGAGTTCAAGGCCTTTCAGTCCCCTATTCGTCGGGTCGATGGGTGAAACAAAAAGAAAAGGCGCGGCTTGCGGCTGAATACCAGGAGCTTTCAGTCCCCTATTCGTCGGGTCGATGGGTGAAACACACTCCCGCGACGTGGACCGACCCGGTGGCCCCCACTTTCAGTCCCCTATTCGTCGGGTCGATGGGTGAAACCATACGCTTTTCGGCTGGCGGTACCCGTTCGAACCCCTTTCAGTCCCCTATTCGTCGGGTCGATGGGTGAAACATAGGCAGGCGCCGCGGACGGAGGTTTTGATTACCGAGCTTTCAGTCCCCTATTCGTCGGGTCGATGGGTGAAACCCGAACGGCCTGCGTAAAACCAGCGGGGCAAATTCGCCTTTCAGTCCCCTATTCGTCGGGTCGATGGGTGAAACCGCGCCGGGCCACCGCCGGGTACTCGTCCGGTGTGATCTTTCAGTCCCCTATTCGTCGGGTCGATGGGTGAAACCCGCTTTCCCAATGTGCGGCTGTGGGCTTAGCAGGCTTTCAGTCCCCTATTCGTCGGGTCGATGGGTGAAACCGAGATTGCCGCCCTTGGCGCGACAATGGTGTCGGCCTTTCAGTCCCCTATTCGTCGGGTCGATGGGTGAAACTTGGCCTGCACCAGTGCCTTACCCTGCACCTCCAAGCCTTTCAGTCCCCTATTCGTCGGGTCGATGGGTGAAACGCGGCCGGGCCCCCTGGACGATGGACGACTACACCGTCTTTCAGTCCCCTATTCGTCGGGTCGATGGGTGAAACTTACCTGGATAACGTAGACAGGCACCGGATGGCAACTTTCAGTCCCCTATTCGTCGGGTCGATGGGTGAAACCACTTCAAGGTCAAGACCTATAACCAATCGGTGACCCCTTTCAGTCCCCTATTCGTCGGGTCGATGGGTGAAACCTGCTCGAAGATGGCGGGATCCCCGGGCCGGAGATCTTCTTTCAGTCCCCTATTCGTCGGGTCGATGGGTGAAACCACACATCGTAATAAAGCATGCGCCTGAAGTATGTCCCTTTCAGTCCCCTATTCGTCGGGTCGATGGGTGAAACTGTGAAGGTTTACCTCAATTAGACTGTTCATCTCTTCGCCTTTCAGTCCCCTATTCGTCGGGTCGATGGGTGAAACTCTGTTTTGGATGTTGCTAAACCGTGTTGCTAATTATCTTTCAGTCCCCTATTCGTCGGGTCGATGGGTGAAACCAAGGTGATTAGTAAAGGCGGCGGCCTGACCATCCCGGCTTTCAGTCCCCTATTCGTCGGGTCGATGGGTGAAACTGTAGGGGTGGCGCTGGATGAGTGAGTACATCTCCCCTTTCAGTCCCCTATTCGTCGGGTCGATGGGTGAAACTCATCAGCTTATGCTGGCGGACGAGCTATCTAAGGCCTTTCAGTCCCCTATTCGTCGGGTCGATGGGTGAAACAGACCCCGGCGGCCTAAAGAAAAGCCAGGCAGTGCAAGGCTTTGCGCTCTCGTTTCTGTTGTCCAGCAATGTCGATTCTTCGAAAATGGCTACGCTGCACAAAAACCCCCCTCATTTGCGAAATAACCCGAGGATTCTAAAACCCTTGCTGCACTTAGTAATCGCCCACATCCTCAATAGGAGCAACGACCGAAATCACCATTCGGCCGCCCACCAAAACATACGATTTGCGAAAATCACCCGCGACAGATCCCGCAGCAAATTTCAGCCCCCTATTCTTAGCCGGCACACCTCATAACAGTAGCATTTGTCCGGACACTCATCCGGAAGTCCGGGGTCGATTTCTTCGTAGATCATCCGCATCCGGTCGTCCCTGGCCTCGATAAACCACTGGCGCAGCTCGTCGTCGATAATGTGGATGTCCTTGCGCATCACCAGCCGGCCGTTGCGTATCTCGGCGTAAACCACGCAGCCCAGGTTTACCGGGAATTCGTAGATAGCCTCCATCGCCAGGGCATACCCCGTGGTCTGCAACCGGTGGAACTTGTGCTGTTCGCCGAATTTCAAATCCAGAATCAACGGCTCGCAAAAGCTGAGGGCATCGGCGCTGAGGTTGGAGCTTAACCCCAGGAACGAACCGTCCAGTTTCTGTTCAACCACCACGGGGATGGCCAGGTTCACCAGGGAGTCCTCGCTGATATACGGTTGCTTGACCAGACACTCCTGAATGCGCGCGATGACCCGCGCCTTCTCGAAATCCGCGACAACCCCGGCCTCTAAGCTCAGCCTTTCCTTGTCTTCGGGCGTCAGGCCTTTGGTGTATGGTTCGACATCCAGACCCGGCAATTCCTGCAGTTCCCGGACAATGCTGTGGTGTTTGGCAACACCATGATGATAAATGAGACGTTTGGCGTTGACCAGCACGTGCACCATTGCCGCATGCAGAGCCGTGCCGCGCAGCATGGCCGGACCGGCCGGCGGCCGGATGCCGCGCACGCGCCGCAAGTAGAGGTCCCGGGCCGTCGGGCAGTAACCGGAGGCCACTTCCGAAACACCGAGCCGCAGCTCATAGATCGGGGCCAGCGGCGGCTGGTGCCAGTTCCACCCCCGGAGCTCTTCGGCCACGCCCTGTTCCCGGGCCTTGGGCAAAAGCCCGCGCACCAGAAACTTCCGTTCCTCGTCGGTGAAGAAATACATCACACCACATCCCCGCAGTAGTTCCGGTATTCGCAGTCCCGGCACCTTCCGGTACGGGCGGGAGGCGGCGGGAACAGCTCCCGTTCGACCATGTGCCGCAAGCGGGCGATGACCCGCCGTACAAAAAGGCGGGCATTGGAGGTGATGTCCACCGGGTATACCCGGCGTCCCGGCAGGAAATACAAGAAACCCGTGCGCACCGGCTTATTGTAGGCGTCCTCCAGCAGCATCGCGTAACTCACCAGCTGGTACTTATGGTTCAAGCCGGGGGGCGCCGCAGAGTTCTTAACCTCCACGGGGAAATACCCGGCAGGCGTCACGAGATGCAGGTCCAGGGTCCCCTCCAGGCCCAGGCGTTCCGAGTACAAGCGGGTGCGGAAGCGGCGCTCCCCTTTATCCAAACCGTAGGCGGTGAGTTTGCGGCGGCGCTCAAGGCGCTCGAACTCCAGGTGTTCTTCCTTGCCATAAGCCATCTTGGCGGTAGTCTTGCGGTCGACCGGAACCACATAGGTGTAGTACACGATGCGCGGACAATAGAAATACTGTTTGATGTCGCCGACTTTGAAGATCATCCCGCCTTGGCCTTCTTCCCGCCGGCTCTTCTCGCCTTGGCCAGGTGGTAATCCACGACCGCCTCGTCGCTCATCCCGTCCGTCGCACCAAAGACCTCAATCTCCCTCTTGAGGCGCAGGTCTTTGTCACAAACGGGGCAGATCATAATCTTGCCCTCGTGTCTTCCCAGCGTGCGCGTGAGGCGGGCGACCAACTCCTCCCGCAGGTTATGGTTAAGGTCGCCGAAGAAAGCTGAATACTGGATGTGCGCCAGCCCGTAATCCTTGCAGGCCTCCATCACTTTCTTGCGGATGCGGTCGGAGACGATGTCGTAGATGACCAGCGTCTGCACTCTACCAACCCCCCACGAAGGGGCGGTAGTTGCCGTCGCCCCGCAGGTAACCCGCCAAACGCCTGGCCTGCCGCTGAATGATCGACTTCAGCCGGTGTTTCTTGCCCTCATAGTTCTCTTCCGCGTCCAGCCGCTCCATTACGCGCCGGCGCAGGTCGCGCAGCGTCTCCGCCGCCAGGCGGTCCTCTTCCATGGCAATCTCGGCGCCCTTGCTGACCATGGCCACAATGATCCTGTCCACGACCTGGGCGCGGAACTCCTCGACGAGGTCCAGCACCAGGCTGGGCTTACCCGGCCGGTCGGTGTGCAAAAAGCCCGCGAACGGGTCGAGACCGGCCAGCAGCACCGCGCTCCACACCTGGTTGTACAAAATGCCGTAGCCGTAATTCAAGGCGGAGTTGACCGGGTCGGTCGCCCCGCGCCGCTCCCGGCCGGGAAAATCGGCCTTCCCTTCCAGGAGCAGCCCGATACCCTGCCAGTAGTGGTGGGCTGCCCGTCCCTCCACGGCCAGGAGCTGCCCCCGGACCTGGTCCACCGAAGCCCCTTCGATACCGGCCAGGTCGGCCCTGGCCTTATCCAGCTGCGTCAGCACGGCGGAAAGAGCCTGATACTTGGCGGTATCGCTGGCGCGCCTGTACTTGCCGAAATACTTCAGTACATTGGCCTGGTTTTTGATCTTGCCTTCGACGAAAGCTTTGCTTAAGCCGACTCCCCGCTCGTCCAGGTAGGCCAAAAGCTGCTGGCGCCGGGTTTGGGCCGTTCCGACCAGGTTGGGCGATGTCAGCTTTGCGTAAGGCCTGCCAGAGAAAGACAGAAAGCTGATCTGGATACCGTACTCGCTGCATTCGTGAATGACGTCGGACGACAGAGAGATCCCGTTGCTGGCGATCGTGATCTGTTCGATGTCGCGAAAAGGCGTCTCGCTGATTACCTGGCCCTTCTGTTTGATCAGCAACCGCTCGCTCTTCTTGCCCAGGGAAACGCCGAAGTCCTCAACGACAAGATGCACTGGTAAGCCACACCTCCCGCCACAATACTTGTATGGTGAGGTGTATTTTACCAGCATTTGACGGCAGACCGCAATATTTGGGCGAAACTAGTGGTTTTTCGGCAAAATTAGTGGTTATGCGACACTAGTTCATTTCAGCTGTCCCAGCCCCAGAACATCCCGCAGATATGCCCGCGCATGGGGGAGGCATGGTAAGCAAAATACGACGGGACATAGTTCAGCACGCGAACGTCGACCGGGAAGCGCAAAGCCATTTCCAGCTCAACGCCCACCGCCATCTCGTAGTCCAGGGCCTTATCTTTCACCACCGCCGCGGGATTGACGTATACGGTCACGCCCAGGTCGTTGAGTCGGGACGCTCCAGCGCCGAACCGTGCAGGTAGGCGAAAACAATCTCCGGACGCTCCTGCAGCTTCGCAGCCAAGAACTCAAGAGCCTGATGGATGTCAAGGTTGCCTGACATCGTACTACTCCTCATTCCCAAGGTATTGTCCAAGCGCTTCGATGAACTCATCAAAATCCCTGAGACTACTGCTTAAAAAGTAATGGACTCCATCCTAACACCCTACACACCTGAAATGCGTATAGTGCTTGCTGCTTGATGAATACCGGTAGGGTAGCAAGGTTGGAATCAAGACGCGAAAGGTACCCAATCCTGATGGTTTAGTAGAATACGTGTTGATCCGGTCAAATCCATCCCTGTCTCGTACAAGCGCTTCACCGAAGTCGTCTAGATAGTTAGTAGCCCTGTAGCCCCCGCCGACGATATCGGCTTCACTTTCCGGGCAACTATAGCCTTTAGGCAATCTACCTTTATGATACTCCGCCCCTAAGAACTGCATAAACGAGCCCCGCTTTCCAAGGTAGTTAACCCTGGCCGCTACTTTTTTCAAGTCGTCAATTTCATCATCCGTTAGACCATCAACTACCAGCGCGATTTTCAGTTGACCAGCGTAGAAACAGAATTCGCGATAGGCAATTGTCGGGGCGTAAATACCCTTAGCAGCTCCGCGCTCCTCTTGTTTGATTTTGATGAACGTATTCTGGACCACACAATCTCTTGGAGGCCCAATCCGAATCTGGCGCCCCTTAATCAAGTCAAACACCCATCTCGCCTTGGCGACCGCTGTCTCCCCTTCATACATCCTAAAACAAGCGTCGATAAGCGCCAACTTCACAGCGTAGGGAGTGGGAACCAGCAGAGTCTTACCGCCCTTGTTGGTGGCGTGGGTCATACGTAAGGAGAACAGGCTCGTTGGTTCGTAACGCAGAATCAGCCAAGAACTGTCGGCGTGATTAGCCACCCTAATCCCCCCAGGGTTCAACAGCTTTAATAATCTCACTCATTACTCTGCTGTAATCTCCAAGCCCTTCAAACCGGCTGATCTGTATATGTTCCGCGTCGAATAGGCTGTTCAAATTACGAGTTATCACCTCGATCTCCCGGTCATAGCCCTTCTTCAAGGCGCTTACCGTCGGCGCAGGCAAAGAACTTGCAGAGGTAGCTACAACCCCACGAAAATCTACAATGTGAGGATGCTGGGTGTTCCTATGTGCACCCGTCGGTTTGATAAACGTGTAAAGTACGCTTCTTAAGAGGGCCTGTACCCGCTTTTTCCTTTCCTCGCTACCAAGATCGTACTCGAGCGTTATGTCGTTGCGCCCAACCCGGTACAGATCAACATTAAGGACCACGGCGTACTGACCGCTCGATGCCGGGCGGTGGAAAAGGTTTTGGCCGAGGTTCTGTTCGGACCCTGATCCTGCGCCACGACCTTCTGGGACATATTTAGCATGAATGTATGCTTCGGTACGCGTGTTCTCAGGACGGCCCACGACCCACCCAAACTCGATGCATGACTTTCGCGCCAAGGATTTTGAACCGGCCCAGCCGGTAAGGAGGATACCTTCGCAGTCGTCGATGACGCAAGCCTTAAGCACTTGGCTAAGATTGTATGAGTCCATCTTGCCGTTCTTCTTGGCTTCGGCATATTCCTTGCTCTTCTCTACTTGTGCAGCTAAGTCAAAATCTCGGGCGATACGGTTGGCGTCAAACTGGGAGCATCCAGCACATAACGGAAGCCCGGTCAGTTTTGCCTCCTGGAAAAGGTGCTCAGCCTGGATATGCTTAAACATATCCCCGGAAATTGCATTAACAGTCTGCAAGTTTCCGCTTTCATCCACGATTTCAACCATACGGGTCATCATGGTGTTTCCTTCAGAGCCCTCGTTGTTTAGGGCGTGAAGATTTAAAGTAACAACACCCGATATCGCAAGTGAATGCAGCCTCATCTAAGTCCCTCCTCAGTCTTCCTGAAAATTGTCGTCAGGAGAATCTGCCTTGGCTGTCTTGGCGTAACCATAGGCTAACAGAAGCATACCTACCAATTCCGCACCACGTTTGTCAATTAGTTCAATAATTTCATCCAGATGTTGAGTCTTTACTTTGTGGTGTTTGGGAACGCCACCATCCATTTTTTCGCTTTCCCAATTATATTCCTGGACAAATTCGCACAGCGCGGCCACAAACTCTTCCTTACCCGCTTTCATTTTTTGTTTCCACTTCTGTGCCAACCCAAAGCGGACCTCACGCCGCGGTGACTGCTTCTTCTGCTGCGATGCTATGGCATACACCGTCGCCGATCTGATAGCCATAGCGATACTGTTGAAGCCCTCTGTTCCAGTGATATCTTGCATCTGGTACCCCCTCCCCGTAATTGTGTCCAACCCAATTGTGGTCATAGCTCTCGCCCACTCGTTTTGCCCCCATTGCCCTACTAGATGCAGGGCAAACCGGTAGCAGAACTCCAGAAAATCCATAAGGTCGCCTGTCATCAGCCACTTGCGGTATTGCTGCAACGCCGGAACATCCCCCGAACGATCCTCGCGGAGGGAACGCAGACAGCCTGTGACTCCGTCGCGCTGCTTATCGCCGATGTGCTCACGGATGACTGCGATAAAGGCATTGGCATCGTCCCGATCGTTAATGGGGAACCAGGACGGTAACGTAGTAAACGAGTAGTTCATCAGAGCCGCCGCCGTCCCGAGACTCTGAAAATAAGCCTGGTGCAACCCGCGAATAACCTCCGCCGGTCTCCTCCTGTGAAGAGCAATGCTGTTCCCCAGCACGTCCGAATGCTGAATCAGCAACTGTGTAAGATACAAAGCCGCCTCAATATCCAGGCGGATACCACCCCAAAGGTTACGCTGCAGAAGCTCTCCGCGTAGGGTTTCAAGTTGGCTTAACCTAATGTCCGCCGGTTCGATAACAAACACCTTGAAGTCACTATCCTGCCTATAGGGGAGCATTGCGCGGTAGGCTCCACGGAACTTTAACCACTCGGCGAAAGGATCAAGCACCTTGTCCGAGATACTGCCGGGCGTTGTCGAGTCCGGCTTGGGCCGATGCACACCCTTGCCGGAGATCGGGTTGAAGACTTGGCTATTACTCACGGCGGGGGCATCTATTTCCTCAGAGACGACCACTCCAAGGTTCTTGGCTATCCATAAGGACGTGCGCTCAGGATCTTCCATAAGCCAAAGGTAGAGTTGCTTGTCGGATGACCAGCCTTTACGCATCGACGCCAAAAACAGTGCCATCCCGTACTCGGTCGCTGGTTGAGGCGGTTCGACGAGGCCTTGTTCGGCAAGCACACGCATAACGGCATCTCGTTTCTTGCCGGTGGCCCGGCGGAAGTCCTTTAGTTGGTCAGCGCGCTCCTTCTCTCTTTCGTAATCAAGGACGTTGCCCGGCGGCCGTTCGCCATCAGTCTTGAGATATATAAAAGGGTATCCCGGGCTGATCGGCGGCCATTGCTCAAAAGGAGGTAGCTCGCTGGTGTCTAAAAGGAAGCGGTCGCCACAATCCTGCACCTGCACGCCTTTACCCGTGATTTCCTCAAGGAGACTGGCTAGGCCTACCGCACGTAGCGTATCGGCATAGGTCATAGTATACTTGGGAACCTCAAATCTCACTCTCTCCCTCCTTTCGCGCTGCCTGCCTGATCAGCCAGACGCAACAAACGGACGATGTACCAATAGAGGGGCAGCCATTCTTGATCTTCTTCACGCGATGCCGCGAGCAATTCCTTGGAAAACTCACCACCTTTCCCGAAATCAATATCTGTAGGCCGGTCGCGCAAACCGTCGATCTGCGGGAGTTGTGAAGCCGCCAACAGATCATTGATTGTAGAAGAAGCATCAGGTATTAGCTTAAAGCGTCCCAATGTTTTGGCGTGGCCTTTATGGTGGCGCGCAATAGCCGTGAGTACAGAGGCCGCAACGCCGCCACATTCCGTAAAAACGTTATAAAGATAATCGTGAGAAGCATAGGCACCTTCAAGCGCATGGTTCGGTCGTTTCGGAAACCTACACAGTTCGTGCCAGTCTTTTTCCGGGTCGTAGTCGGAGTGAGCGAGAGATTCATCAGGTAATCGGCCGGTCTTAAATTTCTGCCAGGCCCGAACCGGCTGCTGCCACTCTTCGGAAAGCTTACCAACATCGTGAAAGATAATAGCAAGCCGTTCAGCAATCTTGATCGTCTCTTGTCGGATGCCAAGGCCCTGTACCAAAAACTGCCGCGCACAAGCACATCTTGTACTTAACTCTTCCATCTCTTTCAGTACAGTCTGGACATGCTGGACCATTGTTTCGCAATGATAACGATAGCGCTGTTGAGCATTTCGCGGGATGTAGCGAAACGGTATCTCTTGTCCGGCCTCGCCCAATCTTAGCCCAAGATCAGGGATATAGCAGGCATAGACAGGGTTGATGACAACCAGCCATGCCAAGGGCGGGTCCGCAACAAACCGTTCCCAACGGAAGCGGAGACCCATGTCGCCCTCGCTATCGTCATCCGGCGGCCGGGGTACGGCTATCACCCAGGTATTCTTATCCTGGGGTTTAGTGTGTTTTAGAAAACCACGCAAGGTCGTGACAGGCACGGAGAGCATTTCAGGCCAGCGATCAGGCAGATCAAAACGTATCGCTTCCGGATCCGACGTGACCAGAATGTTGATGCTGTTGACATCACGAATCAGTTCCTCTGCCGCGGTCGCTAGAAGCCCATCCATCGCCCGGTTCGTCTTCTTCCGCCAAACGCCAAGGTTAAACCGCCTCAGGATTTCGCTCTCAACCGAGCCGTGAACAGCATTCACAACCTCCCGTTCTATGGCCGCAGAAAACACTTTCTCAGACAACGGAGCCAACACGGCTAGGGTTCGCTCCACTTCCTTACACGAATAGGGCGCCGGATCATCAACCGGGTAAACTTTGACTGTACCTTTCCCACCGTAGCGGGCGCAGCGTCCTGCACGCTGGATTAAGCTGTTTGCCGGCGCTAGTTCAGTGTGGATGCAATCGACAGAGAAATCCATGCCTGCTTCAACAACCTGGGTGCTGACAAGGATGAAATTCTCTGGAAGATCCTGACTTAGTTTACCAAGCCGGGCAATAACCTGTTTCTCTTTGTCCACCCTATCTTCACGATAAAACCGTGAATGTAGCAGGCAGACATTGATATCATTGGGCTTAACTCGCAGCAACTCTTTGTAGAAATCCTGTGCTCGGTTTACCGTGTTGGTTAAAACCAAGGTCCGGTGATGCCCACCGGTCAAATGGTAATCTACAACTTTTTGTGCAGTTAGCGGTTCTCTCTCGATCAACCACATACGTTGGGTAGCACCGTGCTTCTTTCCGCCGTCGATTTGCGCGATTTCAGCATCACCGGGGTCAACCACAACGGCGTTCAAGCGTTGGGCCAACCACGTTACCGCCTGGTCTGACAGAGTTGCCGTCATCAGCACAAACCTGCAGTAGGGCCGCAGGCGGTCAAGCATTTCAATGGCGGTTAACATTGAGCGCTCGGGGTCAAGCAGGTGAAACTCATCGAAGACGACAAGACTTCCGACCAAGGCGCCGGCATTCATATTTGCCAAACGCGGATTAAGCGATACCGGAGTCAGTAAGTAGGAAGAAAGCAACTGGTCAATCGTTGTGAAGATGATGTCTCCCAAGAAAAACGGGTCGTTCTGTCGCTCCCCGGTCTGGAGCGTAATTGTAAGCTGGCCTGTTTTGTTTTCGCCAGGCTCATCACTGACTGACCAGCCCGCGTTGGAACAAGACGCCAGGGTCGAAGCGTGAAGCTGTGACGCCAAGGACCTTAACGGCAAAGCATATAAGACCCTATCACTGATGGGTTCACCAACATGCCTTGAATAAAGGAAGGGAAGAAGCGCCGCCCACGTCTTGCCTCCACCGGTTGGCGCACGAAGGATAACACTCCGCCCGTCCAATAACTCGTTCGCTGTCCGAAACTGAAAGTCGTACAGCGAAAGCGTCGGGTCGGCCATAAGTTTACGGAAGAGCCGATTGAGCTCGTCGAATAGGCTCATTCTGCCTGCGACCTCCAAGCATATATAAGGAAAGTTGGCATATTCTCTAACTAATTGAGAGCCAAGACCAAGCAAGTCATTGAAAGAAGTACAATTGCTAGACTTAAGAGAAGGGATATAGCTTTCACGCTTCACCACACCCTAATCAGATTCTTGAAGATATCTATATGTAAAAAGGTGTGGGATGTGCCTGTCCATGCCGTGATATTCTGCCGTGATATTCTAGGATATGGTCATTGTCCAGTCCTCATTTTCTTTGTAACCATTCCGTTACTAAATAAGGAGACTGAAAGAATCTAAGTCTTGAAGTCATCTCATTTGACCCGATGAATAGGGGACAACCTTAATCAGGCTTTGCCAGCAAATTGACCTAACAGAATTACCCTACCCTTCGCCCCTCCCGCATTCCCTTTCCGACATCTGCCCGGCCAGCCAGAGACCCAGGAAAAGGCTCAGCAGAGGGGACGGGCCCGAACCGGTCTGTGGCGTATGTGAAGGCGTCCGGCCGCTTTCACCGAAGGATGTCGCCAGCATCCCTATGGTCATCAGCACCGCCCCCGTGCCCGTCAAACACATCCAAAACGCAAACGGCAGGCCGAACAGGGAGTGAAAGATCGCTGCCGGGATGGCGGCGAGGCCGAGGGCCAGGCCGAAAAGAACGGCGATACAGGCAGGGAGTCCGATCAGGATTAACAGCATGACGAGGATGAGCGGTGGAAAAACGACGGCTGAAACGGCTGCGGCGATGGAGTAGAAGATGACCTTGCCGACGGCACGCACAAGTCGCGGGACCAAGAGCAATCCTCCCAAGATTTACGGGGTCAGACGGCCTGATTGTATGCTCCGATCAATAAACCTCCCCGCGGACATAAGCTGTCAACGTACAAAAAATTTTTTTGGGCGGTTCAGAATCGGCGGTTAAACGTGCGCTCTTCAAAGCCTGACCACGTACTTGCCCAGCCCGAAGACGGCGCCCTTGCCGACATGCAGGTGCTCCCCGAGAAGGATCAGCGGCAGGAACTCCATTAAGTCTCCCTCATAGACCACGGACCCGGCGAGGCCGCCCAGGGCGATCCGCGTGTCCTGCCGCGCCGAGTAGCGCTCCCAGTCGACCCAGCAGGTGGACGACTGTGCGGTGTTGACGGCCTGGGCCCGGGCGATCAGGCCGGCGAAGTCGGCCTGCCATTCCCAGCCATGATGGAAATAGGCCAGGGACGAAAGCCGGCGCAGGAGCCCGCGGACCAGGATGTGGAAGTCCGGGCGGTTCGCCCAGCGGTCGTGGTGTTTTAGACGCGTGGGAGTGAGGAATTCGAGTTCGATGCGGGTGCATTCGCCGGCCCGGTGGGCACGTTCGAGGATGTCGGCGCCGGTGATGTTGGCTGGGGCAGGGCGTACCGTGCGGTCGTCGGAGCGAAAGACGGTGAAGACAGCTCCATCCGGGCCAAGGGCCTGCACTTCCCGCAACTGACACGGACGGCGGCCTTTGCCGAGTCCTTCCCGGCCGAGCTCGTCCAGGCAGACGATAAAATAGGGCAGGTAGTTGACCGCTCGCCCGATGAGGACAAGACCAAAGGTCAATTGTTCGCCTGGTCCATATTCGGTCTTGGTTTCCAGGGGTGGTTCGATGATAAAGGGCCGCGGCACGGCCTCGAGGTTCTTCAGGACCCGGGTGTCTCCCGGCGGCGAGGTTTCGAAGACGTAGGCGTAGGGGCAAGCTTCCTTAAGCATGCAGCCCCGGCAGTCGCCACGGCGCTGGGCGCAGGCGATGCGCCGGAAGATCCGGCCGAAGCCGCCGCGCAGGGTCGAGCCCTTGTAAGGCGGCAGCAGGAGGCCCCGCTCCCCGGCCTCCAGGACGACCCGGTAGCGGGCGAAAGAGAAGTCCTTGAGTTGGGCAAAGTCCGATGCGGACAAACCCGGAACACTTCCCTGCTTTTGCTAATGGATACAGTTATTCGACAAAAAACCAGGGAACTCCTGCTTGCAATGGCATATTATGCTATTCCCGGTCATCATCCTCTTCTTCTTCATGCGTTCCCGGCTCAGCAAGCTCGGTAACGCTGAGCAAAGGTTCCTCGCCATAGAGGTATTTGAGGTGAGTGCATCATTCCTGAATAGCCCAAAAGGAGTCGCGGGCTTTTCAGCGAAAAAGTTGCAACGACAAGCAATTGTCCTTGGTATCGGATAAAATGGTAAGGCAAGACCCGCAAGAAGGGATGCGAAGACTTGATAACAGCACGTTTGGAGCAATATCCGGACGGCTATAAGTGGCGCGCGCTGGCGGCGGTAGGCGTCGGCAACTTCATGGCCCCGCTGATGGGCAGCATTGTAAACATCGCGCTGCCCGACATTACTTCGTACTTTAAGGTCGGCCTGCCCACGGCCGAATGGGTGGTCATGGCCTTTCTCCTGGTCATCAGCAGTCTTTTGCTGACTTACGGCCGCCTGGGCGACATGCTCGGCCACAAGCCGGTCTACGTCACCGGGTTCGCCGTATTTACCGTGGGTTCGGCTCTGTGCGGGTTCGCCACGAGTATTGAAATGCTGATCGCTTTTCGCATCCTCCAGGGGATCGGCGCCGGGATGGTGATGGCCATCGGGCCGGCGATCATTACCGCGGCCTTTCCTCCTCGTGAACGGGGCAAGGTCCTAGGCATCATGGGCATGATCGTCGCCGCCGCCCTGGCCGCCGGACCGGCTCTGGGCGGGCTCCTGGTCGGTTACTTCGGTTGGCGGGCCGTTTTCCTGCTGACGGTGCCCATCGGGCTCTTCGGCACGCTGTGGGCGGCTTACATCCTGGCCTGGAAGAGAGAACCATCCCGGCAGACCTTCGACTTCCTCGGCGCGGGCCTCTTTTCCGCCGGGCTGACCCTTTTGCTTCTTGTCTTGAGCAAAGGGCAAGAATGGGGCTGGGACTCGTTCCGGAGCCTCGTTTTCCTGGCTGCGGCCGCGGCCGCACTGGCGTTGTTCATCCGCGTCGAGCTGAAAGTCCCCCAGCCCATGCTGGACCTGTCGCTCTTCAGAAACAGGCTCTTTTCGGCGGCCAACGCCTCGGCCCTCTTAAACTTTATGGCCCAGTTCTCGGTATTCTTCCTCTTCCCCTTCTACCTTCTCGATGTCCGGCATCTGCCGGCGCAGCAGGCGGGTCTATTGATGATGGTCGGCCCGCTCGTCGTGGTTTTTCTCGCCCCGGTCAGCGGCACGCTGTCGGACCGCATCGGCTCGCGCCTTTTGAGCTCCACCGGTATGGCGCTGATCACGGTAAGCCTGTTCCTGCTCAGCCGGATCGGGCTTACAACACCGCTGCCGACAGTGGCTTTAAGCCTGGGGGTCCTGGGCCTCGGCGTAGGGCTGTTTCAGTCGCCCAACAACAGCGCCATCATGGGCTCGGTGCCACGGCACCGCCTGGGGATCGCCTCCGGGATGCTGGCAACCATGCGTAATGTCGGCATGGTTTTGGGCATCGCGGTGGCGGGAGCGGTATTCGCCGCCCGGCACGCCGCCCACCTTGCCGCGCTGGAAAAGTCCGGCCTGGCGGGAGAAACGCTGTCCGCCCGGTCGTTCACCTACGCGATGCACGACGCCTTCCTCGTCGGAGCGTTCCTTGCCCTGCTGGGTGTGGTGACGTCGCTGGTCAGAGGCGATGACCGGTCGTCCGCCGTCTCCGGTCCGCCATCCGAAAGCGGCCACTCCGGAGAGCGGCCGGGAGCGGCTGCACCTATCCGGCCTGATTGTGACAAAAATCTGGCGGAACGTCAAAGGACCTAAACGGAAAACTCTCAGTCAAGCCCCTTGTCCCCGGCAAGGGGCTTGGTATGTGACCGGCGAAAGTTTCTTTTTCAGAAACCGAAACTTTTTGCGCCGGACAGGTTAATAGATAGTTGAAGCCCCAAAGGAGGAGACCGGTGGACACCAACGCGGACCACAACCTGATCCTGCGCTGCCGCGAGGGCGACGACGAAGCCTGCCGGCTCTTGCTGGCCCGCTACGAAGCCTATGTCTACCGGCTCTGCTACCGCTTCGCCGGGACGCGCGAGGATGCCCTGGACCTGACCCAGGAAGCGCTTTGGAAGGCGCTGGTCGGTCTGGACGGGTTTCAGCTCAACCGGCCTTTCCAGCCGTGGCTGCGGAAGGTCACGGTGAACGTCTGCCTGGACGCCCTGCGCCGCACGCAGCCTAAGACCGTTTCGCTCGACCAGCCCATAGCCGAGGACCTGGTGCTGGGAGACACCCTGGCGGACAGGACACAAGACCCCGCCGCCGTTGCCGAATGGCGCGATGCGCGCGAGATCCTGCAGGAGGCGGTAAGCCGGCTGCCGCCCCAATACCGCCTGGTGCTCGTGCTGCGGCACCAGGAGGGGCTGAGCTATGAGGAGATAGCACAGACCGCCGGCCTGCCGCTGGGTACGGTCAAGACGCACCTGTTTCGCGCGCGCCGGCAGCTTCGGCAGGCGCTGGTCGGGGTCTACGGATGGGAGGAATAGCGTTGCCGTGTGATTTTGCCGCCCTCCAGGCCTTTCTGGACGGGGAACTGAACGAGAAGGATGCCGGCGCCGTGCGGCGCCACCTGGCCGCATGCCCGGCCTGCCGCCGGGAGCTGTCCCGCCTCAAGCTGCTGTGGCTGGAGCTGGAACAGCCGCAAGACGTCGACCTGCCGCCGGAACTGCCTTTCCTGCGCCAGCAGGTGGTCGCCCGCGCCGGAACAGCCAGGAAGAAAGCGGAGCGCGCGGCCGGACCGGGCCTGTGGGAGGCGCAGAGGCTGGCCTGGCAGCCCGTCCTGGCTGCCGCCTCTTACGTGCCGGGTTCCCGCCAACTAGGAAGGCTGGCCCGGACGACGGGGCGGGGGCTCCCGAAGCTGGTGCGGGGCGGATTGGCCGTGGCCGGGGCTCTGTCCCGGAAGGGGCGCGGCAAGAAATGAGCTGGATGGCAGCGGCAGCCATTTTAACCTTCATCCTTCTGCCGTTATTGTTGCTGAGCGTCCCGTTGACTTTCCAGGCGCGGGGGCGGTTCGGAACGGAGGATCGCTCGGTGCAGTGCGAGGCGGCCTGGACCGGGGGTTTAGTCGCCGCAAGCATCGCCGCCTCCGGAGGGAAGCCTTCCTTCACCCTGCGCCTGGCGGGACTGCCCATCCCCGTCCCGCACGGCAAACCGGGGGTTGGAGTCAAGAAAAAGCAAAGGGAACCCCGAAAGCAGAAACACAGCGGCAAACGACAGGGCTTTCCCCTTACTAAAACCTTGGCCCTGCTGAACCAAAGCCTGCTCTCCGTGCTGCTCAGCTACCTGCGGAAGCTGGTCCGGGCGCTTAACCTGCACCTTGAACTGAACGGTGTCTACGGCACGGACGACCCGGCCCTGACCGGGGCCCTGGCCGGGTTGGTGGCTATCCTCCCCAGGGGGCGGCTGAAACTCGACCTGGAGCCGGACTTTACCGGCTCCGTCCTGGACGTGTCCGGCACCGTCCGTGCGCGTATCGTCCCGATTGTAATCTTGTGGCTTACGGCCCGCCTCTTGCTGACCGGGCCGGTCCGCAGGCTGTGGTGGCCGAAAGTTTTGAAAGTCTTTAAGAAAGGTCAAAGAATAAAGGAGGTTGCACAACATGTTTAAAGAAGACGTGGAGGCTTTGGTATCCCGCCTGGAAAACCTGATTTCAACGAAGACGGTGGTCGGTGAGCCCATCGTCAGCGGCAGCGTTACGGTCGTTCCCATCCTGACCGCGACCCTGGGGTTCGGCGTCGGCAGCGGCGAGGGGCACGACGACAAGCACCAGGGCGGCAAGGGCAGCGGCGGCGGAGCTGGGATGAAGCTCTTCCCTACAGCGCTCCTGGTCATCCAGGGCGACAACGTGCAGGTGTACTCGCTCGCCCACAAGGGCACCCTGGAAAAGCTGGCCGGGATGATCCCCGAGGTGCTCAGCAAGTTCAAGCCTCAGGAAGAGGGAGAGTAACAACGTAAGTCCCGCTAAACCGGTAAGCCCCTTTCTTCTTGGAAGGGGCTTAGTATTTTTTTGTTAGATACTTGACTTAGTCAACTATTGGTGCTATGTTCCGGACAAGGAGGTTTTGCCAATGACCAGTTGCCCGGCTGACTCGACGATCGCCCGCGTGCGCAGGTTCAACAGGTTTTACACGAGAATTCTCGGTCTGCTGGACCGTCATATCCTTGACAGCCCTTTTTCCCTGACCGAAGCCCGCGTGCTTTTCGAGATCGCCAACACCAGGGGTTGCACTGCCACCAAGCTAATCGAGCTCTTAGAAATCGACCCCGGGTATCTCAGCAGAATGCTCAAGAAGTTTGAGAAGCAAAACCTTATTTTTAAGGAGAAATCCGCTAGCGATGGGAGGTTTCATTTTCTTCATCTAACCAAAAAAGGAAGGGACGTCCTTGCCAAACTCAATGAGAGCGCGGATCGGCAAATCGCCAAGCTGATCGGCTCCCTGTCCGGAGACCGGCAGGCAGCGCTGGTAAAAAGCATGGCAAGAATAGAAGCCGTTTTGTCGGGCCAACCCGACAGTTCCATTGACAGTTCGGTGACCATCCGCACGCACCGGCCGGGCGACATAGGTTACGTCGCCTACCGGCACGGGGTCTTGTACGCCAAAGAGTACGGGTTTGACCTGACTTTTGACTATTACGTCGCCCGGGGCTTGGTTGAGTTTTTGGAGAACTACGACAGTGTAACCGACCGTTTGTGGCTGGCGGAGTATGACGGTCAAATCGTCGGCTCCATCGCTATCGTCGGAAGGGGCGGCAACACGGCCCAGCTCCGCTGGTTCCTGGTCGAGCCCGGCTTCCGGGGCCGGGGTGTGGGCAGGAGACTGATGGCAGAGGCTATGAACTTTTGCCGGGAAAGACAGTTCGCCAAGGTCTTTCTCTGGACCTTCGACGCCTTACACGCGGCGCGGCATCTTTACCAGAGCTTTGGCTTTCAGCTAACCGATAGGAAAGAGCACGACGTATGGGGGCGGCATTTGGTCGAGGAACGATGGGACCTCGACCTGGGAAGGGCTTAAGGTCCTTAGAGCCGGACTGAGGAGTTGACAGCCGGTAAGCAGCGGACATATACTTGTCACAACAATTTTTGGAGAAGAGGAGCGTTAGTTTTGGCCGCAAACCCCCACAGTTCGCCTGCTGTACCCGACGGAACCCCGCAAAAGCGCCCTTCCCTCTGGACGCGGGATTTCGCCCTCGTCTGCCTGTTCAACCTCGCGATCTTTATCAGCTTTCAGATGCTCATGCCGACCATCCCCGTTTACGTCGACCGTTTGGGCGGAAACCAGGCCGTCATCGGCCTGGTCACCGGGATCTTCACCGTTTCCTCCGTCGCGCTCCGCCCCTGGACAGGCCTGGGGCTGGACCGGTACGGGCGGCGGGGCATCTGGCTGGCCGGGACACTGGTCTTCGTGCTGGCCGTCGCCGGCTACAACTGGGCCCTTTCCATCGCTCTTTTGATGATGCTGCGCGTCGTGCACGGCGCCGGCTGGGGCATCCTGACCGTCTCGGCGGCCACGGCGGCCACCGATCTCGTTCCGCCTCCCCGGCGGGGCGAAGGGATGGGCTTTTTCGGCCTGGGCGCCAACCTTGGGATGGCCGTGGGGCTGGCTGACAGTCTTGCCGCGTTCCTGGGGGCGGCGGTCGTCGGCGGCCTGGGCTTCGGATCGCTGCACCCGGCCCTGCAGGCCCTGGCCGTCGCGACTTGCGCGCCCACCCGGCGCGGGGCCGCGCAGGCGACCTTCACCGCGTCCTTCGACCTGGGCATAGGCGTTGGAGCCGTGGCTCTGGGCCTGCTGGCGCAGTTCACCGGCTACGGCGGGATGTTTTTGGCCTCGGCGGGCATGGCCTTGGCCGGGCTCGTGACCTACCTCGCGGTCGGCGTGGACAGCATGCCCGCCGGAAAGAGGAACGTTCCGCCAAGCTGAAAGGGGATGGCCGGTCATTCCGGCCGGTAAGCACCGGGGGGATAGACATACGGCTGCGGCGGGGGTTCGATCGCATCCACCGCGGTGACTTTTAGGATCGTCAGCGGCCTCTGCATGTAAACACCTTCCTCGAGCGTCCCCTCGACCCTGACCCAGGCGCCTTCCGCGACGGGACAGCCATCCTCGGACTCGCAAATCAGGCCGACGGGAACGGCGTCGGCGGCGCAGCAGATGAGCAACAGGCGTGTCACGGCGAACTGGTTGTCCCGCATCCCCTTGTCCCGGTGCACCATGCCGCTGATAACGACCCTCTTGCCCAGGTGCCGCGCCGGGTTGTCGTGCGTGATCTCCTTTAAGGCGGCGGCGAAGTTCTCTTCGCGTATTTCGATGACGCCCTCAGCGTCGTTGCGAGAAAACCTTTCCGCCTCCGCCCCGCCGTATTCCCCCGCCGGTGCGACGGTCAGCCCGCGTTTTTCGATGGTCTGTGCGCCCAGGTAACCGACGGGGAGCACGGCGCTGACCAGCACCGGGCTCAGAATGAGCAAAAGGCCCGCGATACTCCAAGCATTGAGCTTTTCGGGCTTCGTAAACCGCCGGCACTGGAACAGGGCCAGGAAAAACAGCGCCCCCGCCGCCAGCGAAACGGCCGGGAAGAAACGCGGGTGCACCAGGGCGGCAACCATCCCGGAGTCCGCGAGCCCGTCGACCCACCAGGCCAGAACCAAGAGCGCCAGGCACCGCAGAACGGCCATAGCGTTAAACATGCGCCGTCGCCTCCCCCGCCAGGATGTTGACCAGCCAAGCCGCGGCTAAAACCGCGACGGTCACGACGACGATCAGGGTCGTCACGAACCGGCCCTTGAAAACGCTGTATAAGAGAAAGGTGTTTTTTAGGTCCAGCATCGGGCCGTAGACCAGGAAGGCCAGCAGCGCCCCCGCCTTGAAGTAGTAGTTGAAGGCCGCCGCCACAAAGGCGTCGGCCTCGGAACAAAGGGAGACCACGTAGCCGAAGAACATCATGGCCGCCACCGACGTCAGGTCGCCCTGCCCGACGGCGAGCAGCGTCTCCCGGGCCAAGACGGTACGCAGCAACGCCGCCAGAAAGACGCCGACCACCAAGTACTTCCCCACTTCGATCAGCTCGTCGCCGGCGTGCAGCATTACGTCGCCGCACTTCCCGAGCAGACCCGGCCGGCCGCTCCCCTGGCAGGAGGCGCCGTGGTGGTGACCGCAGGCGCAGGCCGCCGGCAGGACGTAGATCCCGCCGCGCAGCGGGTTTCCCGCATAGAAGGTACGAAAAAAGGCGCCGGCGGCCAGGGCGATCAGCATGCCGAGACCCGCCCGCAGGAAGGTTATGGCGAAATTGTCGGGAAAGGCGTAGTAGGTCGAAGCCAGTACGATCGGGTTGACGATGGGGGCCGCCAGCAGAAAGGCAACCCCGGCGTAGACGGGCGCCCCCTTGCGGATGAGTCCCCGGACGATGGGAACGATGCCGCATTCGCAGATGGGCAGCAAAAAGCCCGCCGACACGGCGACCGCCAGGGCGGACCGGGAACGGGAGGCGAAAAGCCGGGCGATGAAATCATCGGGCACGAATACCGCAACCACCGCCGAAATCAGCGTACCCAAGAGCAAGAAAGGCAAGGCTTCCACAAAGATGCTTATAAAAACGACCGCAAACTCCGCCAATCAGTTTTTCCTCCCGGACGCGCCGCCTTCCCGGTTCAAGAGTAATCCCGCCGCGACAGCGGTTATCGGTATGGCTATAATCAATCCTATGCTGCCGGCCAGGGCCCGTACAACCTCGGTGGCGATCAAGTCCAAATTGATCACCTTGACCAGCGGGGTCCGGTAGGCCATGAGCACGAGCATAAGGGGGATAGCCGCGCCGGTGTAGGCCAGAATGAGGGTGTTGGCCATCGTGCCCATGATGTCCCGGCCGACGTTCATTCCCGCCTGCACAAGGCGTATCAGGCTGATCGCCGGGTTGACCTTCTTGATTTCGTCCATGGCGGAGGCGATGGACATGCCCACGTCCATCACCGCGCCCAGGGCGCCGATGATGATACCCGCAAACAACAGGCCCTTGATGTCGAAGTCCACTCCCTGGGGGATGTACATCAGCATGGCGGCTTCTTCCTCGCTGAAGCCGGTGAGGTGCGCCGCATGGCCGACCGCCAGGGCCAGCACCCCCGCCAGGACGACCCCGCCCGTCGTGCCGATGACGGCGGCCAACGACTTCTTCGTCCACCCCCCGATAATCACAAAGGTCACCGCCGTCACCGCCGCGGCGACCAGCACGGTCACGGCGATGGGGTTGTGGCCTTTGAGCAACAGGGGCAGTAGCACGGTGGCGATGGCGACGCCGGTAATACCGAGCGCCACAATGGACTTAGCCCCTTTTATCCCGCCCAGAGCCGCCAGCAGGACCACAAAGGCCACCGCCAGATACACCAGGTGGCGCTCCCTCACGTAATCCGCGATATAGGCGTCGACGATCTCGCCCCCGCTCGCTTGCACCTGCAGCAACACCTCGTCGCCCCTCTTGAAGACCATGTCGTAGGCGAGATGCCCGGTGCCGGTGTTGACGACCGACAGCACCCGCCCTTTGAACGGGCCGTCAAGGATCTCGACGGTGACGTTCTGTGTCTCCTTGATAAAACCGTCCGTTTGCTGTTCCAGAGACGGGACGCTCTCCACTTCGGCGACATCCACGACCCTGGCCCGGAAGACCTCGCCCTCGTCGATGTCCTGCGACCCGTCCTGCGCCCACCCTGCGGGACACCAAACCAGCGCCGCGATCAACAGCAAAATCACCAGTCTGAACCCCATACGCCGCTCCTTTCCCTCCTTCTAAATCTCAAACGAAACCTAAACTACAGGCGGTTTGAACCTCATCTGCCAATACGACAATGTTTTTCCTTGACTTAGCATAGCACAGGTAGTATCAGTGTAGTTAGGAATATTATTATTTAGTAGGAGGAATCCTATGCTCACCCGGATCAGGATCACAACCCTGGTGGCGCTTTTGGCGGTAGTGCTTGCGGCCGCGGCCGGCTGCGGATCGACCGAGCAGCCGGGACCGAGAGCCGGCACGGAGAAGGATAAAATCATCGTCGCGGCGTCGATCTTCCCGCTCGCCGACATTACGAAGCAAATCGCCGGGGACAGGGCGGACGTCATTACAGTCCTGCCGCCGGGCGCCAGTCCCCATACCTTTGAGCCCACCCCCGACCAGGTAAAGAGGCTGAGCAACGCTTCCCTGCTCATTCAAATAGGCGCGAACCTCGACGATTGGGCGGCCAAAGCCGTCACCTCCGCCGCCCCCAGCGTGACCGTCATCAAGGTCGCGGACGGAGTAAAGCTGCTTGAGCCGGCCGAGGAAGAGCACCACCACGAAGGTCACGAAGGAACCGAAGGCCAGGAGAAACATGAGGAGCAAGCCGAAGAAACCAGGCATCATCACCACGGCGGTCCCAACCCCCACATCTGGCTCGACCCGGTGATCGCCCGCGACCGTATCGTCCCCGCCGTCACCGAAGGGCTCTGCAAGGTCGACCCCGAAGGCGCGGAAATTTACCGGCAAAACGCCCGCAAGTACCAGGACGAGCTGACCGCCCTCGACCAGGAAGTCCGGCAGCAAACCGTGCCGCTGACGAACCGCAGCTTCATTTCCTTCCACAACGCATGGACCTACTACGCCGCGAGGTACGGGCTGAAAGAGGCCGCCGTCATCGAACAGTTCCCCGGCCAGGAACCGCCCGCGAAGTGGCTGGCCGAAGTTGTGGAAACCGCCCGGAAGACGGGAGCCAAAACCGTCTTCGCCGAGCCCCAGCTGAGCAGCAAGGCGGCCGAGGTCATCGCCGCGGAGTTCGGCGGCAAGGTGCTGATCCTGGACCCGCTGGGCGACCCGGGGCTGCCCGACCGGGACGGCTACCTCAAGCTGATCCGGTATAACACGGCGGTATTGGTCCAGGGCCTGAAATAGCGCAGCATTATCGTGGGTATAAGGTAAGGCCGTTCGCTGTAAATAGCAAACGGCCGCAGCGAAAGTCCGAGGCCGGGAACAACAATCCGGCCTCTTGTTTTTAGAAAGTCAGCATCTTGTCGGCGCGGGCGATGAGATCCAGGAACTCTTTCATATTGGACAGGGGGGCCAGCTCGCAGGTGACGTTGTGTCGTTGCAGGCATTTGCCGCAGGCGATGATTTTCCCGCCGTTTTTTACAAACTCCGCTGCCTGTCCAAAAACGTCGTAGGCATCGCTGTCGATGTCCTCAAACTTCACGCCGTCCCCGATCAGGAAAACCTCCACCGCGTGCCCGTTGACCAAAGCGGCGTTCCCGAAACGGAAACAGTCAAAAGCTTTTTGCGCGTCAGAACCCTGCAGCATGACTCCAATCAGCACAATTGTGCACCTCCTCCACATTGCCGCTGCTTTTCTCACACCTTAGCATGCAAGACAGCACGTTGGCAATCCGCTGTTTTCACTCAGCTTGCGGATGGGACAAGCCCAGGGATAGCGAACGGCTGCCCGCGTTGCCGCCCGCCACTGCTGTTACCGTTTTCGGGGCTTCACGAACCTCGACCTGAACATTGAATACGCAAACCCCGCCTTTTGTTCCCTGCTGGGCTGCAAGGAGGAAAACCTGCGGTCAAATTCAGGACTTACATACCGGATCAGGGCCGCAGGCAGTCCCGGATGAAAACCCGCCTCGGTAATAAAACAGCGGCCGGCTCGATAAGGCTATCCTCTTGTCGCATTAGACTTCGCCCGGTAATACTCCATGATCAGTTCGTCCACCTTCCGGCTGGCCGCCAGGAGCTTCTCCTTGTCGCCCGGGTCGACGGACAAAAGCCTGTGCCGCGCCCTCTCGAGCCGCACGATGATCCTGCCTAGCCCTACAAAAACTTCATCCTTTCGCACCAGATAATTAGACCATTTTCAGGAAAAAGCGTCAAGAAAAACCCTGTCAAACAGTGTCGACAGGGGCCTTTTTGGCGCTGTTCCGCGATTGCGGCTGTCATCCTCTTTTTTTCGCCATCAACTCTGTAAAGATCTCCACCAGGTGCGGGTCGAACTGGGTCCCCGCGCATCTCTTCAGCTCCTCCAGGGTTTTCTCATGCGACAGGGCATCGCGGTAGGGGCACTCCGACGTCATCGCGTCGTAGGCGTCGGCTATGGCCAGGATGCGGCTCAGAATGTGGATCTCCTCGCCGCGCAGCCCCCGGGGATAACCCCGCCCGTCCCACCGCTCGTGGTGCTGGCGGATGAGCTCCGCCACTGGCGCCAGCTCGGCCGAAGAAAGGGCAATGCGGTACCCCACCTCGGGGTGACGCTGGATTTCCTTCCTTTCCTCCTCCGTCAGAGGGCCGGGCTTGCAGAGAATGTGATCCGGCACTCCCAGCTTGCCGATGTCGTGCACGTCCGCCAGAAGGCGGAGATTGTCCATTTCTTCGCGCGAGAGCTCCACTGCTTCTCCCAGCAGACAGGCAATCTCTTTCACGCGCTCCGTGTTGTGAAAGTCTTTCTCCGCCAGGGTCGCCTTGAGGGCGCGGATCACTGCCCCCCGCGGGTCTTTTCCGGCGACAAGCTTGTTCGTGTACATCGCGTCGTCCGCTTCTTTGTAGGTCTCCCGCAGCGGGCGCGAGGCATCCTCCGCCGTCGCCGCCCCCACGGGGACGCTCAAAGGAAGATCCGGGTGCTGCGCGTTGTCCATCTCTACAGCCTCGATTATGCGCCCGACCACCTCTTCCGCCGTCTTCCGGTCCGTTTGCGGCAGGATCACGGCGAACTCGTCCCCGCCAACCCGGGCCACCACGTCGGACCCGCGGACGCAACACGCGATTACCTTCGCCGCACGGCGCAGGAGCTCGTCACCCCGTTCGTGCCCCAGCATGTCGTTGACCGCTTTTAAACCGTCAAGGTCGCAGAGGATGAGGCTGACGGGAAAGGAACGGTCCTTTTCCAGCCGCCGCAGTTCTTCCTCGAAGAACGCGCGGTTGTAAAGTCCGGTGAGAGCGTCGTGCGTGCTGCAGTACCTCAGTTCGGCCTCCATTTTCTTGCGCTCGCCGATGTCGCGGATGCACTGGACCGCCCCGAGCAGGTTTCCTTTCTCGTCCTGGATCGGGGCCACGAGGGTCCAGAAATGAAGCCCCCTGCCGCCGTAAGCGCAGGGGGCAAAACCTTCGCCCACAAGAACATGTCCCTTCCTCTCGATTTTCTCGTACTTCCGCTCCCACTCCTTGCCGTTGCCAAGCAGGATGTTCACGAGGATGGGCCTCCGTTCCCCGAAAAAGGGAACGGCGTAGGCGTATTCGCCCCTGCCCAGCATCTCTTCCTTCCTGACTCCCGTCATTTCTTCCACGGCCCTGTTCCACACGACCACCTTGCCTTCGCGGTCAACGGCAAGGACGCCGTCCGGGAGGGAATCGACGATCCGCTCGAGAAGGCTCAGTCGCCCCGCCGATCCTTCCGGCAGTAGTTCGCCGCCTTCCCCGAGCAGAAGTTCCAGCAATCTCATGGCCGCTTCAGTTTTGTCCTCGGGTAGAGCGTCCACCAGCCGGTGAAGGCCGTCTTTTCGCTGGCCCGGGTTCACGTAATCCACCGTCCCCTTAACAGCGACTTTGCCCGGACATCTTTTCTACTTCGGAAAGCAAAATCCTGCGCCTGTCATTCTCCTTCTTCCGCCAGGATCTTCAGGAACACATCCACCACCCGCGGGTCGAAGTGCCTGCCCGCCTCGTCCTTCAGATAGGCGCGCACTTTCTCCGGCGGCCAGGCCGGCCGGTAGGGACGGTCCGAACTCAAGGCGTCCCACACGTCCACCACGGCAAAGATGCGCGCCGCCAGCGGAATCAGTTCGCCCTTCAGTCCCCGCGGGTAGCCCGTGCCGTCCCACTTCTCATGGTGGCCTCGCGACCGTGCCGGCCGGTTCCCGCATCCCCGCCAGAGCAAGTCCTTAAGCGTTTGCAGGATGCTATCGTAACGATACCGCGTTTTCAGGTTCTTGCGGATTGTGCCCTCAGCCTGCCCTTTTTGCAATAAGTCCTTATTCTCCTCCTGCTATGTGGGTCTCCCGGTCCTCATTTTTCGACAACAGCATAACACGACGACGCCGAAAACCGCAAGGATACCAAAGATTACTTGCCCAGGCCCGGTAACAACAGGTTTGGGATCAAAAAAGACACCGGCGTCTCCAGGCCAAGGAAACGTATGGGAAACCGGGCCGGTAAAAATGGGATCGCGCCCCTGAGGGATGTAGGTATTTACCACCGGGAGTCCCCTGACGGCGACCGCGATCAGTCTCGCTTCACCGGGCTCGGCCCAGTCCCCGATGCCGGTGCGCACCTCTTCGAGCGGATGCGGGCTGACGACGGCCACCCCGTTGTACAACTTTTGCCCCTTAAACACCGCGTTGTAACCGGCCCTTTGCAACTCCTGAAGCGGAAAGTCGCCGTCCTCGACCTTCGTCTCCTGGAGGCACAACACGTCCGGGCGCTCCCTGGCGAGCCAGTCCAGGACCAGTTCCAGGCGGGCGCGGATCGAATTGACGTTGAAGCTGGCTGCCTTGAGCATTTTCTCTTAACCACCTTATCGGCAATGCTGTAATGCTATATTAGTACCACTGCCGCCGGTCCATAACCTTCTCCGCCACGCCCATAAAAAACTCAGCCGCAAACGGGCTGAGTTTCAAGTTCGACTTGCCAAACTGCCGGCTGCCGGGAGAGAAACGCCGGTTTTAACCTTCTATTTCGACGGTGACTCCCTTGGAGTCTTCTGCCCCTTTGGGCAGGACAACTTCCAGGACGCCGTCCTTGTAAGAGGCCTTGATCTTTTCCTGGTCAACCGGCACGTCCACGGAGAAGGAGCGGCTGAAGGAGCCGTACTTGCGCTCCACTCTCAAGAAGTTGGCGCCCTCTTCCTTCTCCTCGCTCTTGCGCTCGCCGCGAATGGTCAGGACGTTGTTATCGAAGGTTACCTTGATGTCATCCTTGGACACGCCGGGGATCTCGGCCTTTACCAGAATGGCCTCGGGCGTCTCCTTAATGTCGACAGGGAACATCCACCCCTGGGTAAGGTTGCCCTGCCGCGGGTAAATGTCTTCGAACAACCTGTTGATGGAATGCTGCAGAGCAGACAACTCGCGGAACGGATCCCACCTGACAAGCGACATGCCAACACCTCCCTGATGATGAGCATCGGCTTCTCCCGGCAGCCTTGACTTTTACTATCCTTGACTAATATATACCCAAAACTTTCCCCTTTTGTCAAGATCCTTTTTGCTTATTTTTCACAAAACTTAAAAAACTGCGACCTACCCAAGACCCGGCCGGGTTCGTAGGGCTTAACGCTCCTTACCCACCCGTACCGGTTCCTTCTTTCGGCAACCAAACCAAAGCCCCCGTCAGATCCAATAAACGGGGGCTTTCTCTGGCCTGGGCTAACTCAAGCCGAGTATGGGAAGATTGCCAAAACTAAAGAAACTTAAGCCCTGACCCCACCGCACTTCCCAAGGTTTAACGCACAGCAGCATTGCACAAAAAGTGGGTACGCCTGCTCTGCCTGGCCGCCGACCCCGGCATCAAGGCCACCCTGCGCCCGGTCAGGTCTTGACATGTATTACACGTAAATATAGGATATAAGCAAATCATTAATTGTTGATGAGGTGTTCTTTTTGCGGGAACTTGCCGAAAGAATCAAAGCCCTTGGAGAACCGACGCGTCTCAAGATACTGCGTCTTCTGCATGAGAGGGAGCTGTGCGTCTGCGAGATTGCAGAAGTGCTGCAGATGAGCCAGCCGCGGATCTCCCAGCACCTCAAGGTCCTGCGGCAGGCCGGCCTGGTAAGCGAGCGCAAGGTTAAGATATGGTCCTACTACGCATTGATACCGGGGGCTCTCGGGAACCTGTTTCGGAAGTTTGAGGAGACCATGGCCATGGATATGCGTCTTTTGCCGGAAATGGCCGAAGAGTCCGCCCGCCTGTCCAGAATCGCCGCGCTGCCGCCATCGTGGTGTTGCGACAATGCGGGCCGCACAAAACCTTAATTGAGCATGATTTAACATACAAGGAGGAGAACGCGTATGACCGCCGAGAAAGACATTACGGAAGTTGTACGGGAGCGCTACGGCAACGCCGCCCAACAGGTGATGAAGGGGTCTTTAGCCGGTTGCTGCTCGCCGGCTTGTTGCAGCGGAGGGCAAGAGCTGATGTTCGGCTTGGGGAACTATGACAGCAGCCAGGTGCAGAACCTGCCGGCACTGGCCGCTTCCGCATCGTTGGGCTGCGGAAACCCCGTAGCCTATGCCAACCTCGCCGAGGGCGAGACGGTTCTTGACCTGGGAAGCGGCGGCGGGATCGACTGCTTACTGTCTGCCGAACGGGTCGGGCCTTCCGGACACGTCTACGGGCTCGACATGACCGACGAGATGCTCAGCCTGGCCCGGGCCAACCTGAAGCAGACGTCCTTGACCAATGTCACCTTTGTGAAGGGCCAGCTCGACGCGATTCCGCTCCCTGACGAGTCGGTGGACGTTGTCATTTCCAACTGCGTGGTCAACCTGGCCCCCGACAAGGAACGGGTTATCAGGGAGGTTTTCCGGGTTCTGCGTCCGGGAGGGCGCATCGCCATCGCCGATGTGGTAGCGACGCGTTCGCTCCCTGAAGAAGTCCGCCAAGACCAGGCCGCCTGGGCCGGGTGAATCGGCGGGGCGCTCCTGGACACGGAGTACAAGACCATTCTGGAGAACAACGGCTTTACGGATATAGACCTCAAGGTCCTGCACACCTACGACCTGGGCTCACCCGCCGCGGACTCTCTGGTGCCGCGGCTGTCCAGGGAGCTTAGAGAGGCGTACAGCGACGCCGTGACCAGTACCCTGGTCTCGGCCCGGAAGCCGTAAGGGAGAATCATTTTAGGAAAACAAGGAGGCTTGCGGAGTGAAGATCGCGATCCTCGCCGACATCCACAGCAATTTATACGCGCTGAAGGCCGTTCTGGCCGATGCAAAAAGCCGCGGGGCGGATAGGATTGTCTGCGCCGGTGATGTCGTGGGTTACGGCCCGCACCCGAGCGAGGTCATAGCCCTGCTGCAAAAGGAGCAGATTCCTACAGTAATGGGCAACTATGATGACGCTATCGGCTACGAGCGCTTCATCTGCGGGTGTGACTACAAGGACCCGGCCGATATGAAGCTGGCGGAAAAGTCGATTGAGTTTACGCTGAAAGCCACCAGCGCGGAAGACAAGACCTTCCTTCGCTCACTGCCTCCGGAATACCGCATTATTAATGACGGGCTGGACATCGTGATCGTCCACGGGAGCCCCGTCCGGCTGAATGAGTACCTGTACGCCGACACCCCGGCTCAAACGCTGGAAGAGATGCTGGACAAAGCCCGGGCGGACGTGCTGGTCTGCGGCCATACTCATATCCCCTACCACCGGAAGTTAAGCAACGGGCACGTGGTCAATGCCGGCAGCGTCGGCAAGCCGAAGCACGGGAACCCCAACGCGCTGTACTGCATCCTTGAGTTGAAGGGCCGGGATGTTGCCGCTGTTTTTGTCGAAGTGCCCTACGACGTCGAGCGCACGGCACGGATGATCGAGCAAAATGAGGTCTTGCCTAACGAGTTTGCGGAAAAGCTGCGGTTAGGGACAGGCTAGCCAGCCCTGTGGGTTGAGGCAGGCGCCGTTCCATCTGCCTAATATGCACTAATCACTTGTTGACCCTAATATGTGATTATCTTAATATAGTTTTATAAAAATATGGGAATGCAGAGGAGGAAATTACGTTGGCCCAGTCAGTAAGCAAAAGACTGAGTTTTCTGGACCGCTACCTGACTGGCGGAAATCCCGCGCCTGCAGGATTGCAGGAAGTGTTAGCAGATTTCGGGCCTGAAAGACCAAAAGAGCGGGCCTTCCCAGGGCCTGCTCTTTTTGTTGTGCGCCGGCGCATCCGGCACCGGCGCACGCGGCTGACCGACCGCCCTCTTGCCCGGGTTATCGTCCTGCCTCTCCAATCCATTTCTTGAGGTCGTTCCGGAAGGGGACCTTACCCACCGCTTTGGTCCGGCCGTTGATGATCAACGCCGGCGTAAGAATGACACCCATATCCGCTATTGCATTGACATCTTCGACCTTCTCCACGTCAGCCCCCACATTCATCTCCTGCAGGACAGCAAGGATCTCTTTGTGGAGTTTGCGGCACTGCGGGCAGCCCGGCCCCACGACTTTGATCTCCAAGACATCCTCCGGCACCCTGGCGGGTTCCACGGGGATCCCCCTTGTAACCTTGTAAGCCCGCACAAACCCCTCACGGTACTTGTCCCTGGCCGATGCCGGGATGTAGTTATTATCCTTGATCAGGTCGATGATCGCCTCCCCGAGAGCATCATCGTTCGGGAAGACTTTACCGTCAACCTTTTGAAAAGCATCCTCCAAACCGATAATGCCGACCTTCGCCCCGCCGACGGAAACGAGTGTCGACTTGGGTGTTTTCGAGGAGTCCCGGAAAAACAAAACAACCACCTCACCAGCGTACAGGAAGTATGCCGCCTTGCGGCAGCCCATGATGCACGAGTTTCAAAATTAGAGCAGTCCAACGTCTCGCTCTTCCTCAATCAGCCTCTTAATCTCGGCCCGGTCCGGCACTTTGCCGACTACCTTGACCTTGCCGTTGATCACCAGCCCGGGGGTCATAAAGACACCATAGTCGATAATCTTGTTAACGTCCGTAATCTTCTCGACCCGGGCATCAAGTTTCATCTCCGCCACCACGGCGGCGACCTCTTGCTCGAGGGCCTTGCATTTCTTGCATCCCGGTCCCAACACTTTGATCTCCACCAATAATCTCCCTTCAAGTTAGAAATGAATCGGTTAACACCCGTCCTAAGCGGTGAGAGAACCGAATACATACCCGGTAAGGGTAGCCATTACTACTACCAGGATCACGTAGACAACGGTCTTCTTAGTACCCATCACATTCCTGATCACCAGCATATTCGGCAGGCTCAGGGCCGGTCCGGCCAGCAGCAAGGCGAGCGCGGGACCCCTGCCCATGCCGAGGTCCATCAGCATCCTTACAAACGGCACTTCCGTAAGGGTGGAGAAGTACATCAACGCCCCGGCGAATGAAGCGATGAAGTTGGACAACAAGCTGTTCCCGCCCACCGAGGCCGCAATCCAGGACTGCGGGATGATAACCTTCAGGGCGCCGGCGATAAACACCCCGACGATGAGAATGGGGAAAATCAACCGGACCAGCTTGCCCGTCTCATAGAGCCACTGCTTAACCTCGTCTTTTGTGAACCACTTCCAAAGCACAATGCCCAACACGACAAGCATGACAGCAATGCCGCCGGCCTTGATCTCGTTGGTAACCCGGGCCGTACCCACCAGCAGGATGCCGACCAACAGGCCGAAGAACACCAGCTGCTGTACAATCGGCTTGCCCCGGTCTTCCATCCCCGCCAGGCTGAACCCGTCCCTGGAGGCGCGTGCGGCCTTCTCCGCCTCTTCCTTGCGGAACAGCACCGCCATGATCAGACCGATAATGATGGCGAAAACAACCGCCCCGACGGCCCGGCCGGCACCCAGGTCCCAGCCCAGCTTGCGCGCCGTCAGGACGATAGCCAGGAGGTTGATGGCCGGCCCCGCGTAAAGGAAGGTTACGGCAGGACCGAGACCCGCGCCCTTACGGTAGATGCCGGCGAAGAGCGGGAGGATCGTACACGAGCAGACGGCAAGAATGACTCCCGAAACAGATGCCACACCGTATGAAATATACTTCTTGGTTTGGGGGCCGAAGAATTTAAGAACTGCTGCCGAGGAGACAGCAACCGCGATTCCGCCGGCGATAAAAAACGCCGGGACAAGGCAGGTCAGGACGTGCGCCGACAAGTATTCCAGGATCTCGTTCCAGCCGCTAAGCAAGACGCCAGTCAGATAGTCCATTGCTCCGCCCAAGCCGATGTGACCCGGGCTCCCTCCCTCTATATTAGTAATTGATGATGTACTTATATTTTACTTATAGTCCAAAGCGACAAGGTCGTCAAGCATTTTTTGACATAGGCTAAAAATAAATTGGGATGGACCTGTTGCATCCATCCCGAAAGACTCGAATGAAGTTGTTTATGCCGCTGTTTAAATCTTCCGTCCAGAACACGCTGCAGCCGTCGAGTACATACCAAAACACCGCATTTCTTCCTCTTTCAGGTCAAAATAGTTTTGCCAGCACCTTGCTGTCTTTAAGGAAAGGGACCTGCTATGCAATACTGCTTCCCTGATTTCGTCTTCGGTGTACGTCCTGAACAACCAGTTCAGCGCCTTTTGGTCGCCTTCATTTAACAGCCGTTCGATGACCAGGACACTATTCCGTGACAGATCCACTTCCTGCGGATTCACGTCCCAGAAAAGATCGTGGAGCCATACGGGAATTTTGTGTTTGTTATCCATTTATCCCTTCTATCCTTTCTTGAACCTGTATTTATTATAGCATATTTGAAGCAGCAATTCCATTATCTGGCTGCAACAAGCGTGCCGATGACCACGTTCAGTTCTCTGTCACCCAGGGACTGTTCTTACTCCGAAAACTGAAGCCCTGACCCTCCTCGTGAGAAAAGGGCAGGCCCCGGCAGATTCATTGCCGGGGCCTGCTTGATGGAGGGGAAAATAATTCTCTTATCTGGTAATGGTAATCTGCCTGGTCACCGGATCGTAATCCACCACTGCGCCCAGGGTTTCGCTGACGAAACGCAGGGGCACGAAAGTGCGGCCGGGCGGCACCCTAGAAAGATGGCGGAGTCATGGCCCATATGCCGACGGCGACTTTCTTCCCGCGATTAAAGAAACGGTGAGGCAAGGTGCTGTCGAAGTAGATGCTGTCGCCCTCGCGCAGTAAGTACTCTCTGTCCCCGATCATTACCGTGATTTCCCCCTGGACAACGACACCGCATTCCTCGCCTTGATGGACGAGAAGCGTTCCGTTCGTCCAGGTGCCCGGTTCCAATATGATGGAGAGGAACTCGATCTTGTCGTCTCTCTTCCCCGGCGACAGCATGCGGTAGGTGACGTTTGACTCGGGCAACACCAGGCGTTTTTGCTGGTCGGCGCGCAAAACCGTCACGCGTTCCTCGTCTTCGGCGTCAAAAAGCGCGATGAGAGGAATATCCAGCACTCTGGTGATTCTCCACAGCGAGTCCAGTGAGGGTGTCGCCAGGCCGCGCTCGACCTGGCTTATCAAACCCGCGCTGAGCTGACACTGGGAGGCCAGAGCTTCGACCGTCAGCCGTTTCTCCTTGCGATATTGGCGGATCTTATCCCCGATGCTCTTCAGCGGAGGGTCATCCATCCTCATCAGCAGAGCCTCCTCGCACAACAATCAGAGCGATACTGCAACAGCCCCGCCTTTTTGCGGCTGGACTGCCGGGAGGTAGTCTTTGAGAACGGTCCCGTCGACGGTAATCACGGGGTTGCGGACCACAAAGTCGACGTGATAGACCGATTCGGTCAAGCCCAGGCGGTAGCTGTCGCCCAAGGCGAAGTGGACGCTGCCCGCTTCCTTTTCGTCCACGGAAATGTTGGCGTAGGGGCCGTGTACCATCGGGTTCATGCCGATGGCGAACTCGCCGATCATGTCAACTCCCCCAGCGTTGCTCCACAGCCATTGTTCGAAGCGTGGATCCGCTTCCACCATCCGGCCGGCTTCAAAACGCAGCGCCACCGGTTTGTCGGGTAGCCAAAGCCGGGAAATGGTGCCGTCGATAACGATGCGCCCGTAAAAGGACTCCTCCACGGGACAGGTATAGATTTCTCCGTCCGGCAACTGGGCCAGCTTACCGGGGGCGCAGTAACCGTCAGCCGCGATCCAGGAACGGCCGGCAACCGAAAAGGAGATATCCGTACCCAGGTCCGACGTTACACGGACCGTGCTCGCCTTCTCCATCCGCCTTGCCAGGGCGGCCGCCGCGGAAGCGATCGCCGGGTATTCCAGGTCCCCCCAGAACTCGTCGGCCAGGTAGCGTTCGTCCCAGTTCCAGAGCGAAAGGACAGACTTCCCCCGATCCAGCAGCAGGTTGCGCAACGCCTTGGCGTAAATCGAATCAGCCAGCGTCGGCTGGTACAGCTCGACGACGTGGCTTGCGTTCCGTATTAAAGGGTGGTCGGCCAGCCGGGTGATCGATGCGTCCAGGGATACATCCAACAGGATGCTGGGGACTTCCATAATATCCGCCAGCCTGCGCCCGAGACGGATATCCTGGGTAAGAATCAGCAGGCTCCGCAGGGGCGGCGCGTTCCTGGTCAAGGAATCGAGGATGCGTTCACGTACTTTTGCCACAACCTTTTCTCTCCCACTAGCTGCTTCATCTCCGTCACCGTAACCGGCTCACTCGCGGAGGGCCAAGTGGCAGGCGGCCCATCGCCCGTCGCTCACTGCGGACAGACCGGGAACCTCCCGGCGACAGCGCTCAACGGCCCGGGGACAACGCGGATGAAAACCGCAGCCAGGGGGGGTGTTCAGCGGGCTGGGCATTTCATCGTTGCTCGCCGCCGCCAGCGGCCTGTTCCGGTCCAGGCTGGGGATAGACTGCAAGAGCATCTCGGTGTAGGGATGGGCCGGTCGCATGAAAAGTTCCTCGGTAGGCGCAATCTCGACGAGCCTGCCCAGGTACATCACCATCACGCGGTCGCACAGGTAGCGCACCACCGCCAGATTATGCGAGATAAAAAGGTAGGCCATGCCGAACTCGGCCTGCAGTTCACGCAGGAGATTAAGGACCTGGGCCTGTACCGAAACGTCGAGGGCCGAGGTCGGCTCGTCCAAGACCATCAGCTTGGGATTGAGGCAGAGAGCCCTGGCGACGGCGACGCGCTGGCGCTGCCCGCCGCTCAATTCATGCGGGAAACGGTCCATGAATTCCGGCCCCAGCCCCACTCTTGCGAGCAAACCGAGCACGCGCTCCCGGCGTTTCTCGGCATCGGTCCAGCCGTTGAGGCGCAGCGGCTCTTCCACGATCTGCCGCACCCGAAAACGAGGGTTGAGCGAACTCTGCGGATCTTGAAAAACTGTCTGGATCATCGGCCGCAACGCGCGCCGTTGGGCCTTGCTCATTTCGGCCAGGCTCCGCCCCTCAAAGAACATCTCACCCCTGGTCATCTTTTCGAGGCGCATGATTATATAAGCCAACGTGCTCTTGCCGCAGCCGCTTTCGCCCACGAGCCCAGCCGTTTCGCCGGGGAAAATGTCAAGCGACACCTCGTTGACCGCCCGCAGGACGCTGCTGCCGCGGCCGCCGCGCACGGTAAATTCCTTGACCACCCCGCGCAGGGAAAGCAACGCTTCAGCCATTGATCCGCGCCTCCCAACAGGCCACCAGATGGCCGGCGGCAACCGCCACCAGCTTCGGCCGCGATCGGCGGCACCGCTCGCCGGCCGCGGCGCAGCGCGGGTGGAAGCGGCACCCGGAAGGCAGTGCCAGCAGGTTGGGCACGCTGCCGGTGATGGGTTGCAGGTGTTCCTGGCGGTTCTCGAGCCTCGGCAGGGCCTTTAGAAGAGCCTGGGTGTAAGGATGCCCCGGCCTGTGAAGAACCTCATGCACCGGGCCGGTCTCCACAATGACGCCGCAGTACATCACCGTCACCCGTTTGCAAGTCTGGGCCACCACGCCCAGATCGTGGGTGATCAGCAGTACGGCTGTGCCCAAGGATTGTGCCGTCTCCTGCATCAAGCGCAGGATCTGCGCCTGAATGGTTACGTCGAGGGCGGTGGTGGGCTCGTCAGCCAGCAGAAGGCGCGAACCGCAGCTCAGGGCCATCGCCAGGAGCACGCGCTGGCGCATGCCGCCGCTCAATTCAAAGGGATATAGATCAAGCACCCGTTCCGGATGGGGGATACGGACGCGGGACAGCCAGTTTGCCGCCTCCCGCCGGGCCTCACCCGCCGGCAGCCGTCTGTGGATCCGCAGGATCTCGCTCATCTGCCGCCCGATCTTGAAGACCGGGTTGAGCGCGTTCATCGGCTCCTGAAAGACCATCGAGATTTTGCTCCCCCGCAAAGATGCGTACTCCTTCTCGGGTTTGCCGATCAGTTCTTCGCCCTCGAACAGGATCGAGCCCCCGGCGATGCGGGCGCTTCCCCTGGGCAAGAGTCCCAGAATGGCGGTGGCCGTAAGCGATTTACCGGAACCGGACTCGCCGACCAGTCCCAGGAACTCGCCGGGCATAATCGTCAGGTCGATCCCGTCAAGGGCGCGGGCCACTCCGGCATAACCGTGAAAGTCGACACAGAGACCGCTTATCGCCAGCAGAGGTTCCATGGCCGTCCTCCTAACCGCGCAGGCGCGGGTCGAGGATGTCGCGGACCCCGTCGCCAAAGAGATTGAAGCCGATCACGGTGATGAAGATGGCCACGCCGGGAAAGGTGGCGTACCACCACTGATCCAGCAGATAGGTCCGGCCCATGCTGACCATGGCTCCCCACTCCGGCGCGGGGGGCTGCGCGCCCAAGCCGATGAAGGACAGGGCGGCGGCGATGAGAATCGCCTCGCCGATGCCCAGCGTCGCCTGGACGATCACCGGCGCCAGGCAGTTGGGCAGGATGTGGCGGGAGATGATCCAGGCCCGGGAGGCGCCGAAGGTTCGGGCCGCCTTTACGAATTGGCGTTCCTTGATGGAAAGGGTCAGCCCGCGCACCAGGCGCACGTACACCGGGATTTTGACCACCGCCACCGCGATGATGCTGTTGCGGAAGTTCGGTCCCAGGGCGGCCGAAAGCGCCAGCGCCAGAACGAGACTCGGAAAAGCCAGCATGATGTCCATCAGGCGCATGGTCACCAGTTCGACCCGGCCGCCGATGAAACCGGAGACGCTGCCGATGACCATCCCGCCCACAGCGGCCAGGCCGACGATGCCCAGGCCGGCCAGGAGCGAGAGACGCGCCCCGTAGAGAACGCGGCTCAGGATGTCCCGCCCCATTTCGTCGGTGCCCAGCGGGTAGGCCGGGCCGGGAGGCTGAAGGCGATCCGGCAGGTGCAGAGCCAGCGGGTCGTAAGGGGCCAGGACGGGCGCGCAGACGGCGGCAAGGACGACCAGCAGGACGATCGCAGCCCCGGCCGCCGTCAGGGGGTAGCGTTTCATCATATACAAGTAATAAGGCGCGCGCTTCAAGGTCAGTGCACCTCTCTGATCTGGGGATCGAGCACGGTGTATAGCAGGTCAACAGCCATATTGATCAGGACGTAAAACACGGCTACGACGATGGTAAAGCCCATGATCGCCGGGAAGTCCAGGAAGGAGATCGAGTCCACCACATACTTGCCCATACCGGGCCAGGCGAAAATTGTCTCCGTCAGGATGGCCCCGCCCAGCAGTTCGCCGAACGAAAGGCCGATGATCGTCACGGCGGGGATAAGGGCGTTACGCAAAGCGTGACGGTAGATGATCCCCCGCCGGGGAATGCCGTTGGCCCTTGCCGTTTTAATATAGTCCATCTCCAGCACCTCCAGCATGCTCGCCCGGACCATGCGGGCGATGGTCGCCAGTTGGATGTAACCCAGGCAGAGCGCCGGCAGGATCAGGTGCAGGACGCTGCTTTTCAAGGCGATAAGGTCACCCGACAGAATGCTGTCTAAAACGTAAAGGCCGGTAAAATGGGTCGGGGGGTTGATCAGAACGTCGATGCGCCCCCCGCTGGGCAACCAGCCGAGATGCTTGTAAAAGAGAAGTAAGGCCATTAGGCCCAACCAAAAAAGCGGGGTGGACACGCCGAGAATGGCCGTGATGCGGCTGGCGTGGTCGACGGGCGTGTCACGGCGCGCTGCTGAAAGGACACCCAAGGGGATGCCCGCCGCAACAGCGAATCCCATCGCCCAAAGCGTCAATTCGAGGGTCGCCGGAAAATAGGTCAGCAGTTCGCTGAGCACCGGCCGCTGCGTGCGGATCGAGACCCCCATGTCCCCATGGAGCAAACCCCAGAGATAATGCAGGTACTGCAGCCAAACCGGTTGGTCAAGACCCAGCGCATGCCGCATGGCCGCCAGCGTCTCCTCGCTGGCCCGTTGACCGACAAGCATGCGTGCCGGGTCCCCCGGGATGACATGGGAGACGAGAAAAGTGACAAAAGTCACGCCCAGGAGCACGAGAAGAAGCTGTCCAAAGCGGCTCAACACCAAGCGCAGGTTTTTCATACTCCACCCCGTCACCGCTGAAGTTGGTAAGGGCGGGGCGTGCCGGGACCCGCCCGGCACGCCTTTTGACCAGCCCTATTTGTCCATTCCCTGGAAGTTGTACATGTCCTGGAGCATGGGGTTGAAGACGAAGCCCTGCACCGATTTGCGCATCGGCAACTGGTAATTCTTCTGGACCAGGAAAACATACGGCGCATCCTGCATAATAATATCCTGGGCTTGCCTGTAAAGCTCAACCCGTTTTTGCGCATCGGTGATGGTGGCCGCCTCCCGCACCAGGCCGTCCACCTGCGGATTCTTGTAGAACGCCCGGTTGCCCGCAAGGCCAAAATTATTCGAGTCAAACCAGTAGTTCATAAACATGTACGGGTCGGCGTAGTCCGGGCTCCATACCCCGAGCGTCATGTCGAAATCGCCCTTGTCGATCTTCTCACGCTGGGTGGCGTAGGCGATCTTCTCCAGCTTGACCGTGATGCCGATATCGGCCAGATTATTCTGAATGATCTGGGCCTCCGGCTCCCACCAGGCCTTGCCGTCGGAGTACATCAGGGTCAGGGTCAGGTTGCCGGCTTGCGCTTCCTGCAGCAAGGCCTTGGCTTTAGCCACGTCGCGGGTGTACTGGAAGACACCGGGATCGTGCCCCCACAGGCCCTCCGGGATAGGTCCGCGCATCTGTGTGGCGTTGCCCTGCCACACACCGGAGATGATCCCCTGGTAGTCGATGGCGTAGGAAATGGCTTGCCGGACCTTGGGGTTGCTCAGCGCTGGCTTCTGGGTGTTCAGGTACAGGTAGTCCACCATCAGGCTGGGGCTCTCAAAGACATTGATGTCGGGGTTTTTCTTCAGTTCCTCCATCTGGTCGACGGGAATGTTCTCGGCGATGTCGATGTCGCCCTTCTCCAGGGCCATGCGCTGCGCCGAGGGATCTTTGATGGTCTTGATCAGGATGGTGTCCAGTTTCGGCTTGCCGCCCCAGTAGCCGGCATTGGCCGCCAGCTTGATGTACTGAGAGGGCTGCCATTCGGCCACCTGATAGGGACCGCTGCCTTCAGTGTGCGTGGCCAGCCAGTTCTGGCCCATGTCCCCGTCCTTCTCATGCTTCATCACCGCCGGGTTGACAATGCTCCCGCCGTTGGTGGCCAGAGTCGACAGGAAGGGTGGAAATACCTTGTTCAGCTTAAACTGGACGGTATACGGGTCGACAACGGTCACGCTCTCCAATGTCGGAAAGGCCTCGGACGGACCCTGTTTGATCTTCATCAAGCGGTCAAACGAAAACTTGACCGCGTTGGCGTCAAGGGGCGTCCCGTCAGCGAACTTAACGTCATCGCGCAGGTGGAAGGTCCAGGTGAGACCATCCGGCGAAACCTCCCACGACTTGGCGACCGAGGGTTCCACTTCGGTTTCGCTCCCCTTGTACTGCACCAGACGGTCATAGGCCGGATAGCTGATCTTCCAGGCCGAATTGTCCATAGCCACCGCCGGGTCAATCGTCCCCAGGTCGGCGGCTGATCCGATAATGAGCGTCTTGGTCTGCGGGGTCGAGCTTTGCGGCGTGTTGGCGGACTTACCGCACCCCGCGACAACCCCCAACAATAACAGGAGGCCTAGCAGCCCAGCCACGGTTCTCTTCATTACTAACTCCCTCCCAAAAGTTTGCTGGTCCTTGGTTCTTGGCTGTGCCCGGGATTTGTCCGCGGTATCATTTGCGGAAAAACTCAACGCGTCCCCCTTTCTGATCATAGATTAGACGCCCTCGTCTTTTCACTTTGGCTAAAAGTCATTCAATATAACTAAAGAAAATCCTGCTTTCCTTAACGGGAAATGTGTATTAAAAGCGGAGGATATCGTGCCGGCGCCGGCCGGCATGACGTGAGAAGGCGTGTTCCGGCAGGTCAAAAACGTCTACCGCGAAGTCCTGTCCTGATGAACGTTTATAGATCTTCGGTTCGGCTGCTGTCTGAGAGACATAAGAGAATTTTGGCCTAATGGTAGGAATTGTTTCTCAGCGTAACGAAGTAACGTGGAAAAACAAGAAAGAGGGTGCCCAAGGGATGAACCTGGAGAAGGCCATGCGCCTGCCACTGGTTGAGGGCGGCATCGTTAAGGTTATCATCGGAGCCATCCTTAATATTATCCCCATCGTGAACTTCCTGTGTTCAGGGTACTTCATCGAAATCATGGCCAACGCAATCCGGGAGAAGCATGAAATGCCGGCTTGGGAAAACTGGGGCGACAAGTTTATTAGAGGACTTCTGAGCTTTGTGATTTCGGTTGTGTATATGATTATCCCCATCCTGCTCTTGGTAGCAGGCGGCATCAGCGGCTTTTTTGCTGTCCTCGCCGTGCTGGTGGGTCTCGCGGTGTGGTTTGTTCTCCCGATGGCCCTGGCGCGATTTGCGGCCACCGGCAGCACCGCCTCGGCTTTTGAGTTCAACGCTGTTCTCTCTTTCATTAAGGCTGTTTTCGGCGCCTATATCGGGGTCTACCTCTTTTCCCTTGTCCTCTTCATCGGCCTTACCATCCTGGCCGCCATCCCCGTCATCGGCTGGATTCTTTCCATGCTGGGCGGCTTTTACACCGGCTGCGTCCTGGCCTTCCTTTTCGGCGAGGCCTACCGCAAGGCGGCGGCCGGCAGTTCGGGCACTATCGGGGCCTGATCGCCGCTTTGTGATATGCGAGGTGAGATGTCAGGGCCACACCGATAGGAAAAAGCCCTGTCGATTGACAGGGCTTTTTCCTATCTTTAGCTCCGGCGGCGACCTACTCTCCCGGTTGCCCAGTACCATCGGCGCTGGAGGGCTTAACTGCCGTGTTCGGGATGGGAACGGGT
>NZ_JBQXEZ010000019.1:0-38879 GCF_052618305.1 Desulforudis sp. DRI-14
TGTAACCGTTTTTCATTGTCTGTGGTGCTGCATTTTGCAGCGTGAGGGTCTAACATCGAACATCGACGTTCAACTGTCCCTGACAGTTTGAACGTCCTTGTCTCCCCGCCCGGACAGGTTGACGAGGATCACCTTGTCCCGGTCAAGTTCTGCGGCCAGGCGGACGGCCTCGGCCAGGGCGTGGGCGCTCTCCAGCGCGGGGATGATCCCCTCCGTGCGGCTCAAAAGGGTGAAAGCCTGTAAAGCCTCGGTGTCGGTCACCGAAGTGTAGGTAACGCGGCCGGTGTCTTTAAGGTAGCTGTGTTCGGGTCCCACGCCGGGGTAGTCCAGGCCGGCCGAGATCGAATGGGCGATGAGGATTTGGCCGTTCCCGTCCTGGAGCGCGTAGCTCAGGGAGCCGTGGAGCACCCCCGGCCGGCCGGCCGCGAGGGTCGCCGCATGCTTCCCGGTCTCCAGCCCGTGCCCGGCGGCCTCGACGCCTACCAGACGCACGTCGTCGTCCAGGAAGGCAGCGAAGATGCCCATGGCGTTGCTCCCGCCCCCCACGCAGGCCACGACGGAGTCCGGCAGCCGCCCCAGGACGGCGAGGGACTGCTCACGCGCCTCCCGGCCGATAACGGCCTGGAAGTCGCGGACGATCCTCGGGTAGGGATGCGGGCCCGCGACCGAGCCGATCAGGTAGTGGGTGTCGCGGACGGTGGCCACCCAGTCGCGCAGGGCCTCGTTCATGGCGTCCTTGAGGGTGCGGCTGCCGGTGGTCACCGGGATGACGCGGGCCCCCAGGAGTTCCATGCGGAAGACGTTGAGGGCCTGCCGGCGCATGTCCTCTTCGCCCATGAAGATGTCGCAGGCCAGGCCGAAGAGCGCCGCCGTGGTAGCCGTGGCCACCCCGTGCTGTCCGGCGCCGGTCTCGGCGATCAGGCGGCGCTTGCCCATGCGCCGGGCGAGCAGGGCCTGGCCGATGGTGTTATTGATCTTGTGCGCCCCGGTGTGGTTGAGGTCCTCCCGTTTCAGGAAGATCCGGGCACCGCCGACATGCTCGGTCAGGCGACGGGCGTAATAGAAGGGGCTCGGCCGGCCGATATATTCTTTCCCGTAGCGTTCGACCTCAGCGATAAAGGCCGGGTCGTTCCGGGCCTCCTTGTAGGCCGCTTCCAGTTCTTCAAGGGCCGGCATCAGGGTTTCGGGGACGAACCGGCCCCCGTAAGGGCCGTAGTAGCCGCGTTCATTGGGGAGCATGAGCTGATCCTCCTTTGGCGCTGCGGATGAAGGCGCGGATTTTTTCGTGGTCTTTGGCGCCGCCGGTTTCCACCCCCGAAGAGACGTCCACAGCCCAGGGACGGACGGCGGCGACGGCCGAGGCGACGTTTTCCGGCGTCAGGCCCCCGGCCAGGACCAGGGGGCGCGGCCAGTCGAGGCCCCGGAGTTTCGCCCAGTCCAGGGCGCGCCCCGTGCCTCCCGCTTGACCGGGGACGAAAGTGTCGACCAGGACGGCCCGGACGTCGAAGCCCCGGATACGGGCAAGGTCATCGGGCCCGCAAAAGCGCAGGGCCTTGATCACCGGGCGGTCGAACGACGTACAGTAGTCCGGCGGCTCGTTTCCGTGGAACTGCAGGACCTGCAGGCCGCAGCGGGCGGCGATGGCCCTTACCGCTTCCGCCGGGGCGTCTACGAAGACCCCGACCGCGCAGACGAAGGGGGGCAGCCCGGCGATAATGGCCCGGGCCGCCTCCGGCTCGATGCGGCGCGGGCTGGGGGCGAAGACAAACCCCAGGGCGTCGGCGCCGGCCTCCACGGCCGCCTGCGCCGTGATTTCGTCCCGGATGCCGCAGATCTTAACCCGGACCATGCCCCGCACCTCCGCTTCCGCTCAGCTTGCGCACACTGGCGGCGATGTCCGGGGAGGCCATCAGGGCCTGCCCGACCAGGACGGCGTCCGCGCCCGCGCGGGCGGCCGCCAAGGCTTCATCCCGCGTGGCGATCCCGCTGGCGGCGACCAGGGTGATCCCCGGCGGGACCATCGGGGCCAGGCGGATAAAAGTCCCGGGGTCGCATTGCATTGTTTTCAGGTTGCGGTTGTTGACGGCCAGCAGCGTCGCCTCCGCGTCCAGGGCCTGCGCGAGTTCCCGTTCGTCGTGGACCTCGACCAGGGCCTCGATCTCCAGGGAACGGGCCAAGTCCAGGAGCTCGCGCAGGCTGCCGGCGTCCAGGGCGGCGACGATGAGCAGGACCGCGTCCGCTCCCAACGCCCACGCTTCGTAAACCTGGTAAGGGCTGATGATGAAATCTTTCCGCAGTATGGGCAGGCCGACGGCTGTACTAACCGCCCGCAGGTGGCCCGGGTGTCCCCGGAAAAACAGCGTGTCGGTCAGCACCGAGATCGCCGCCGCGCCGTTTTCCTCGTAGATACGGGCCACGGCCGCCGGGTCGCCGCAGGGGCGGATCGGTCCCGCGGAGGGGGAGGCCCACTTGATCTCGGCGATCAGGGCCGGGGCGGGTCTTTGCCGCAGGGCGGCGGCGAAGGGCCGGGGCGGCCGCGGGCGCCTTTGGCGCAGCAGGCTGTTCAGGGGCCGGGCGATCTTCCTTTCGGCGACCTCGATCCGCTTATGCTCCAGGATTTTGGCAAGCACCTTGAAGCCCTCCCGTAAAGGCTACAAATTCTTCCAGCTTGGCCAGTGCCGCCCCGCTGTCGATGGTGGCAGCGGCGAGCTCCACGGCCCCCGGCAGGCTTTCGGTCGCTCTTGAGGCCAGGAGCGCGAGGGCGGCGTTTAATACCACGGCGTCGCGCCGCGGTCCGGTTTCCCCGGCCAGGACGCTGCGCGTGATCGCGGCGTTGGCGGCCGGGTCCCCGCCGACGAGCGCCTCCAGGGGGGCGGGGGTGAAGCCCAGGTCGGCCGGATCAACCAGGCGGTATTCAATGCGATCTTCGGTAACCTCCCAGATCTGTGCCGGCCCCACGGTCGAGAATTCATCCAGCCCGCCGGCCCCGTGCACCACAAAGGCCCGGTCGACGCCGAGGCGGGCCAGCACTTCGGCTACCAGGGGAGCGGCTTCCGGGCTGTAGACGCCGAGGACCTGGGCCCGGGGACGGGCGGGGTTGGTCAGCGGTCCCAGGATGTTGAAGACGGTGCGGATGCCCAGTTCGCGGCGCGGTCCGGCGGCGTGGCGCATGGCGTGGTGCAGGCGCGGGGCGAAGAGGAAGGCCAGCCCGACCTCGTCGAGGCAGCGGCCCAGGTCCCGGGCGTCGAGCTCCAGGTTGGCGCCCAGGGCGCGCAAGAGATCGGCGCTCCCGCAGCGGCTGGAGACCGAGACGTTGCCGTGCTTCGCCACGGGGATCCCGGCCGCCGCGACGACGAAAGCCGCCGTGGTCGAAATGTTGAAGGTGTGCCGGCCGTCGCCTCCCGTGCCGCAGGTGTCAACGAGAAAGGGACGGCTGGTGTGAACGGGGGTGGCGTGGCGGCGCATGGACTTGGCGAACCCGGCTACTTCCTCGGCCGTCTCCCCTTTAAGGCGCAGGGCGGCCAGGAGCGCGCCTACCTGGGCCGCCGTGGCCTCCCCGGACATGATCCGGGTCATCACCTCTTCGGCCTCCTGCTGGCTCAAGTTCTTGCGGGCGATGACCCTGGCGATGGCTTCCTTGATCAAGTCTCATCTCTCCTTTGCTCGGCTGATTTCAGTCGTCGGTCTTCGGTCGTGGAAATCATTCAGTCAAGGGTTAGACTCTTTTCTTAAGAGCTTTTCAACGTCCGGTGCGCAATGCCCGGCGCCCAGCGCCTTTATTTCCCGGCAGGCCTCATCCGGCCAAGAAATTTTCCAGCAGCCGTTTGCCGTCCTCGGTCAGGATGGACTCGGGGTGGAACTGAACCCCTTCCACGGCGAACTCCCGGTGCCGCAGACCCATGATCAGCCCGTCGGGAGCGCGGGCGCTGATTTCCAGGCAGGCCGGCAGGGACTCCTCTGCGACGACGAGCGAGTGGTAGCGGGTAGCCGTAAACGGGTTCGGCAGGCCGCGAAAAACGGTCCGGCCGTCGTGGGAGATTAACGAGGTCTTGCCGTGGGCGGGGGCCGGAGCGCGGACCACCCTCCCCCCGAAGGCCTCCCCGATGGCCTGGTGGCCGAGGCATACGCCCAGGATGGGGACGCGCCCGGCCAGGCTGCGGACCAGGTCCAGACAGACGCCGGCCGTCGCGGGGGAACCGGGGCCGGGGGACAGGACGATGCGGGACGGCGCCAGCTCCTCGATCTCGGCGAGGCCGAGGCTGTCGTTGCGCCGGACGACGACCTCCGCCCCCAAGCCGCGGAGGTAATCGACCAGGTTGTAGGTGAAGGAGTCGTAGTTGTCGATCATCAGCAGCACGGAACCATCAACTCACTTTCCGATGGCCTGCACCAGGGCGGCGGCCTTATGGCTGACTTCCTGGAACTCCCTGTCGGGGTCCGAGTCGGCGACGATGCCCGCCCCGGCCTGGACGTAGGCCGTCCCGTCCTTGATCACCACCGTGCGGATGGCGATGCAGGTGTCGAGGTTGCCGGAGAGGCTCAGGTATCCGACCGCCCCCGCGTAGACGCCCCGCCGCGAGGGCTCCAGCTCTTCGATAATCTCCATGGCCCGGATCTTCGGCGCGCCGCTGACCGTGCCGGCCGGAAAAGCGGCGGCCAGGGCGTCCAGGGCGTCGAAGCCGGGCGCCAGTGCTCCTTCCACTTCGGACGTGATGTGCATGACGTGGGAGTAATACTCCACTTCCATCAACTGATTGACGCGCACCGAGCCCGGGAGACAGACGCGGGCCAGGTCGTTGCGGCCCAGGTCGACCAGCATGACGTGCTCGGCGCGCTCCTTGGGGTCGGCCAGGAGCTCGGCGGCGAGGGCCGCATCCTCGGCTGCGTCCCGCCCGCGGGGCCGCGTGCCGGCGATGGGCCTGGTAAAGACGCGGCCGTCTTCCACGCGGACGAGCATTTCCGGGGAAGCGCCCAGGACGACGTGGTCGTGCGCGTCCAGGTAGAACATGTAGGGCGAGGGGTTGAGGCTGCGTAGGCGTCGGTAGACCTGCAGCGGGGCTTCCTGCAGCGGCGCGGCCAGGCGGCGGGAGAGCACGGCTTGCAGGATGTCGCCGGCCAGGATGTATTCCCGCGTCCGGCGGACCATCGACGCAAACCGGGCGCGGTCCCCTCCGGACTGCGGGGCGGCCGCGGGCCGTTCCCAGGCCTCGGGCGACGAAACTTTCGCCGGCCTAGCCAGCAGTTCGCGGACGGCGGCGATGTCCATGCGGCCCGCGGCGTACGTTTGCGCCAGGTCGCCCTCGGCGGGGGCGTTGTGGATCGCCGTCAGGGTGTGGCGGAGGTGGTCGAAGACCAGGACCGTCCTGGGGAAGAGGAAGAAGCCGTCGGGCAGCCCCAGGTCGTCGGGATTAACGGACGGGAGCCGCTCCAGGCAGCGCGCAAAGTCGTAGGCCAGGTAACCCACCGCGCCCCCGTGAAAGCGCAGCGGCCGGGGAAAGGGGGCGGTGTTGTAGCGGGCCATCAGCCCGCGCAGGACGTCGAGCGGGTGTCCGTCAAGGACGGCGGTCTCCCCGTTCTTCCCGCTCAGGACCGATCGCCCGTCTTTGATGCGCAGCTCCCAGGCGGGCTCCAGGCCGATGAAGGAATAGCGGCCCATCCGCTCGCCGCCCTCGGCGCTCTCCAGGAGAAAGGCCGGTCTGCGCTCGGCGGAAAGTTTTTGAAAGACCGAGATCGGCGTCTCGGTGTCGACCAGCCACTCCTCGGCCAGGGGAATAACGTTGTAGGTCCGGGCCAGTTCCTGAAACTCTTCGTACCGGGGATAAATCATTTTCCCGCCTCCCAAAGAACAACGATCGTCATTCATCAAACCGCCAAGACGCCAAGCAAGCCGGCGGCCTTGGCGGTTTCACCGGCCGGTCAAAAAACAAAAGCCGACACTCAGCATGGCGAGCATCGGCCTGGACAGCGACCTCACTCCGCTCCGCTAAGCTCACTCTTGTTCCCGCCGAGGGGAACCTCCTCGTCTCGTCTCGCTAAACCTATTCAGTTGCCACAAACAGTAACATGCCGGACGGGCTGCTGTCAAGCCCAAATGGGGAAGATAAGGACAACATGAGGTATTAGGGGTCGCATGCGGCGGTTGATGTCGTTTATAATTTACCCAGGTTTTCGACCCCGTTGAGGTGACGAGAGTGGACGAGCTGGTCGTCGGGCGCAATCCGGTCCGCGAAGCGCTTAAAGGAAACCGCCCGGTGAATAAAGTCCTCTTAGCGCGCGGGATCAACCCCGCCGTGTGGCAGGAACTGATGCAGTTGGCCAGGGAGCGCGGCGTCCCGGTCCAGCCTGTCGAGCGCGTCGCCATCGAGCGCATCGCCAGGGGACAGGCGCACCAGGGCGTAGCGGCTTACCTGGCCCCGTACGCCTACGCGGAGGCCGAGGACCTCCTCAAGGACGCGCGGGAGCCTTTTATCGTTGTGTTGAACGGGATCCAGGACCCGCACAACCTCGGAGCCATTCTACGCACGGCCGACGCGGCCGGCGTAGACGGCGTGGTCATCCCCTCCCGGCGGGCGGCTCCGGTTTCGGCCACCGTGGTCAAGACCTCGGCCGGGGCGGTCGAGTACGTGAGGGTGGCCAGGGTCAACAACGTGGCCCGGGCGCTCAGGTATTTCAAGGAACGGGGCCTGTGGGTCGTGGGGGCCGAGATGTCCGGGAAAGTTGAATACTGGCGGGCCGACCTCCGGGGCCCCATTTGCCTGGTGATCGGGGGCGAGGAGTCGGGCCTGGGCCAGGTGGTGCGGGACGAATGCGATCTCCTGGTGAGGCTGCCGATGTTCGGCCGCGTCAATTCGCTGAACGCCTCGGTGGCCGGGGCGCTTCTGATCTACGAAGTGCTGCGCCAGAGGAGAACGCCGTGAAGGAGTATCTCCTGGTCGACGGGTACAACGTGTTATTCAACTGGCCGGAAACCGGGAAGTCGGCCGACCTCGACCACGCCCGGGCCAGGCTGGTCCTGCTGCTGGTCAACTATGCCGGGCTGACGGGCCAGGAGGTGATCGTCGTTTTTGACGCGCATCGCGTGCCCGGCGGGATCGCGCATTCCGAGAAGGTGGCCGGTGTGGAGGTGATCTTCACGGCCGAAGGGGAGACGGCCGACGCCGTCATCGAGCGGCTTTGCGGGCGGCTGGCGAAGGAGGGGACGGTGCGCGTGGTCACCGCCGACTGGGCGGAGCAGCGCATCGCCTTCGGGCAAGGGGCCTACCGGATGCCGCCGAGGGAGTTCTGGGCCATGCTGCGCGAGATCGACAGCAAGAAGCTCCTGTCGAGCGGCGAAAAACCCGCCGACGGTTACCTGGAGAACCGCCTGGACGAAGAGGTACGCCGGGCTCTGGAAGCCCTAAGACGGCGCTGAAGCAGAAGCGTCCTTGTAGACGCTTGTGCTTGACGGGCTTTTCCCCCCTCGTTATAATTAACAATGTAAGCATCCCGCCTTTATCCCAATAAGTGGAGGCGATATTTTTGAGCCTCAGTGTTCAGCAAGAGTCCCTTTCCTCTTACCAATCCCTGAATGACGAAGAAATTGTAGGATTTGCGCGGGACGGTGACACCGAAGCTCTAGAATATTTGATCAATAAGTACCGCCATTTTGTCAGGGCCAAAGCGCGCTCGTACTTTTTGATCGGCGCGGATCGCGAGGACATTATCCAAGAAGGCATGATCGGCCTTTACAAGGCCATCCGTGATTTCCGGCTGGACAAGCTTTCGTCCTTCCGGGCCTTCGCCGAACTCTGTATCACCCGGCAGATCATCACCGCCATCAAGACGGCGACGAGGCAAAAACACATTCCTCTCAATTCATACGTTTCCCTGAACAAACCCATTTACGACGAGGATTCCGACCGCACCCTCCTCGACGTGATCTCCGGTTCCAAGATCACCGACCCGGAAGAACTGGTGATCAGCCGCGAAGAGTTCGACGACATAGAGGGTAAAATCGGCGAACTGCTTAGTTCGTTGGAATGGAAGGTGCTGATGTCCTACCTGGATGGCAAGTCCTACCAGGAGATCGCCGAGGACCTCCAGCGCCACGTCAAGTCGATCGACAACGCGCTCCAACGCGTCAAACGCAAGCTCGAAAAGTATTTGGAGAAACGCGAAGCCTAGTTAGTTAACCAAGAAACGGAGCCGTTCGGGCTCCGTTTTTCGTCAGCCCCAAGCCGATCATCTGCAGGGTCGCCCTCCTTTGCTTTCACGGGAACGGCCTGAGTGCCGGGCGATCTTGACACGGGCCGCGGCCGTTTGCTACATTAATCTTGCGCTGGAGTGCGGGTGACGCTTTCGGGGCGGTGTCCGAAAGCGCGGGGGATGTGGTATAATGAAACGTACGCTGGTGTAGCTCAACCGGCAGAGCAGCTGATTTGTAATCAGCAGGTTGCAGGTTCGATTCCTGTCACCAGCTCCATAACGCCTTTAAAGGCAAGGTTTCGCGGTGGAAACCTTGCCTTTTTGTCAGTTTATCGCCCTGGACGATTGTCAATTTTATCAAGCGCGTAGGAGAATGTCCAAACTCCGCGAATAATCTCAAGTGGCAGTTTATGGCTCGGGCCGTTCCCCCCACTCTGGAGAAGGGTCGGATGACGTTGCTTGAAATCCAAAGACACTTGGGAATCATCCTGGATTCCGTCCAGAGCGGGATCGTGGTTATTGATCCCAGAACGCATGTCGTTGTCTACGCTAACCGTGCGGCCGTGGAAATGATCGGCGTCCCCAAGGGGGAAGTCGTCGGTTCCCCATGCCATAACTTCATCTGCCCCGCCGAGAAGGGCGGTTGCCCGATCACCGATCTGGGGCAGACGATAGACTATTCCGAACGCATACTTATCGGCCGGGGCGGTACACCCATGCCCATCATCAAGACCGTGGTTCCCGTATGGCTCGGCGGCCGGGAGTACCTGGTCGAAAGTTTTACCGACATCACCGCCTACAAGCAGGTCGAGGAGGAGCGCAACCTGCAGAGGGCCTATTTCCAGCAGCTTTTCATGAACTCCCCCCAGGGTATCGTCCTGCTCGATAACGCCGACAGGGTCGTAGAGGCCAACAAGGCTTTTGAGGAGCTTTTCCAGTACACCGTCGACGAGATCAGGGGGCGCCCGATCAACGAGATCATCGTCCCGGACAACCTGGTCGACGAGGCGACCGCCCTGTCCCACGCCGTCATAAGCGGGGGGGTCATCCAGAGAGAGTCCGTGCGCAGGCGCAAGGACGGCAGCCTGGTGGCGGTGTCCGCCATCGGGTACCCGATCGTGCTCGACGGCAAGCAGGTCGGGATTTACGCTATATACAGCGACATCAGCGAGCGCAAGCGGGCGGAGGAGAAGCTGCGGGCCGCGCACCGGCAGCTCCTGGACATCATCGACTTTCTGCCGGACGCCACCTTCGTCATCGACCAGGAAAAGAAAGTTATCGCCTGGAACCGGGCCATCGAGGAGATGACGGGGGTGCTCAAGGAAGACATTATCGGCCAGGGCGATTACGCTTACGCCGTTCCGTTTTACGGGGAACGGCGGCCGGTTCTGGTCGACCTTATCGGCCTGGAGGACGACCTCAGGAAGATAGAAGAGAAATACGAGTACGTGGAGAGAAAGGCCAACACTCTGATCGCCGAGGTCTTCGTTCCGAAGCTGAACCAGGGACGGGGGGCCTTCCTGTGGGCGACGGCTTCCCCCCTCTACGACAGCGACGGAAAACTGGCCGGGGCCATCGAATCCATCCGCGACATCACCGAGCGCAAACAGATGGAACAGCAACTGAAGTACTTGAGCCTGCACGACGCCCTGACCGGCCTCTACAACCGCACCTATTTCGAGCAGGAGATGCGCCGTCTCGCCGCCGGGCGCCACGCGCCGGTGGGCATCATCATCTGCGACCTCGACGCCTTGAAGTTCATCAACGACACGCTCGGACACGACGCCGGCGACGCCCTTCTCGTGGCCGCGGCCAACGTGATCAAAAGCTGTTTCCGCACCGGCGACATGGTGGCCCGGATCGGGGGCGACGAGTTCGCCGTTTTGCTGCCCAACAGCGATCAGGAGGCCGTGCAGGCGGCCTGCCTGCGGATCGAAGAGGCCGTTGCCGAATACAACAGTCGCGACCCGGAGATCCCGCTGAGCATTTCCATCGGGTTTGCCGTCGGGGGCGAAGGGCTGAACGACCTGAGCGAGCTGTTCAAAGAAGCCGACAACAACATGTACCGGGTGAAGCTGCACCGCAGCGAGAGCACCCGCAGCGCCGCCGTCAAGATACTCCTTAAAGCGTTGGAGGAGAAGGATTTCATCACCGGGGGGCACGCCGAGCGCCTGCAGGCCCTGGTCGTCGCGCTCGGCAAGGCCGCCGGCGTGCCCAAAAACAGGCTTAAAGATTTGCGCCTGCTGGCCCAGTTCCACGACATCGGCAAGGTGGGCATACCGGACGGCATCTTATTCAAGCCCGGGCCCCTGACGGCCGAGGAAACCGCTGAAATACGGCGGCATGCCGAGATCGGCTACCGCATCGCGCAGTCCATGCCCGACCTGGTGCTGATCGCCGATTGGATTTTAAAACACCACGAATGGTGGAACGGCGAAGGGTATCCCCTGGGGCTGAAAGGAGAAGAGATCCCGCTGGAGTGCCGCATCCTGGCCATCGCCGACGCCTACGACGCGATGACCAGCGACCGGCCGTACCGCAAGGCGATGTCCCGCGAAGGGGCCCTGGCCGAGCTCAGGCGGATGGCCGGAACGCAGTTCGACCCGCAGCTCGTGGAAAAGTTTGCCGAGCTCTTAAGGAACGGGACGGTTTTTGACGATCAGACTGTGGGAAGAAACTGTCCGAATACATCTTGTCGTGCCGAAGAGCCCTTGTGAACCTGCTTTCCCGGTTTTTACAGCCTGCCGTTTGGGGGCGTTAGCTTTGACAATTCGCCGGAAAACGCTGCTGATCGTTGCCCTGGCCCTTGCGTTTTTGGTGACTGTTCTCTACTGCGCTTTCCAGAACGTTGTCCTGAAGGGTTTCGCGCGGCTGGAAGAGCAGTTTGTCCGCCGCAATGTCGAACGGGCGCTCGACGCTCTGGAGAACAACATCGCCACCCTGGACGGCACGGCCGTCGACTGGGCCGCCTGGGACGATACGTACGTCTTTGTGCAGGACGCCAACGCGGCATACGTGAGAGCCAATCTCTCGGCGGAGACCTTTAAGAACCTCCGGATCAACCATTTGCTCATCGTGGATTCTTCTGCCCGTACAGTCTTCGGCAGAAGCATGGATGCCGGCGGCGAGCGCGTGCTGCCGGTGCCGGAAAGCCTGAAGAAACATCTGGCTGCCGGCGGGCCGCTTTTGTCCGGCCCTGGCACCGGAAGCGGCGTAGCAGGCCTGTTGGTCCTGCCCGAGGGCCCCGTGCTGGTCGCTTCGCGTCCCATCCTGACCAGCACCAAGGAGGGGCCGGCCAGAGGCTCGCTGATTATAGGCCGCTGGCTCGACGCCGGGGAGATTGAGCGCCTGGCTGCGATCACCCACCTTTCTCTAGCCGTTCATTCGATCCGCGATGCCGCGGTACCGGCGGATTTTGTGAAGGCCCGGACCCGCCTGACCGGGGACGCTCCTGTGTTTGTCAGCGTGCTCGATGACAGGTCAGTTGCCGGATACGCTCTGGTGAAGGACATTTACGGAAAGCCGGCCCTCATTATGCGGGTGCATATGCCGCGGGACATATACAGGCAGGGGCAGGCGACGGTAGGGCTTCTTGTTCTCTCGCTTCTGGCGGTAGGCCTGGTATTCAGCGGTGTCATGATGATACTGCTGGACCGGGCGGTGCTGTCCCGGGTCGCCCGGCTGAGCAGGGACGTGGGTGAGATAACCGCCGCAGGCGATTCCTCATTGCGGCTGGCTGCCGCTGCCGGGCAGGACGAACTCTCGGGACTTGCCCGGGAGATCAACGGGATGCTTAAAGCCCTGGATGCCTCCCGGCAGGAGATCAAAGAGCGGGAGAGCCGGCTTCACCTCATCCTGGATTCCATCAACTGCGGCACTGTCCTCATTGATGAGGATGAACACAGAATCGTCGACGTCAACCGCGCCGCCCTGGAAATGATCGGCGCGCCCAGGGAAGAGATCATTGGCAGGGTGTGCCACGAGTTCATCTGCCCCGCGGAGAAGGGGAAATGCCCGATCACCGACCTCGGACAGGATGTCGACCGGTCGGAACGCGTGCTCATCACCGCTCAGGGCCGGAGAATCCCCATTATCAAGAGTGCGGTGCCTCTAATCCTGAAGGGCAAAAAGTACCTTCTCGAAAGCTTCCTGGACATCACCGAGCGCAAGCGCATGGAAGAGCAGCTGAAATACTTGAGCCTGCACGACTCTCTGACGGGATTGTACAACCGCACCTATTTCGAGCAGGAGATGCGGCGTCTGGCGGACGGGCGCCACGCGCCGGTGGGCCTCATCATCTGCGACCTCGACGCCTTAAAGTTCGTTAACGACACCATGGGGCACGACGCCGGCGACGCCCTGCTCGCGGCGACTGCCGACGTCCTCCGGAAGTGTTTCCGCGCCGGGGACATGGTGGCCAGGATAGGGGGTGACGAGTTCGCCGTTTTGCTGCCCAACAGCGATCAGGAGGCCGTGCAGGCGGCCTGCCTGCGGATCGAAGAGGCCGTTGCCGAATACAACAGTCGCGACCCGGAGATCCCGCTGAGCATTTCCATCGGGTTTGCCGTCGGGGGCGAAGGGCTGAACGACCTGAACGAGCTGTTCAAAGAAGCCGACAACAACATGTACCGGGCCAAGCTGCAGCGGAACGAGGGCACCCGCGGCGCCGCCGTCAAGATACTCCTTAAAGCGTTGGAGGAGAAGGATTTCATCACCGGGGGGCACGCCGAGCGCCTGCAGGCCCTGGTCATTGCGCTGGGCAAGGCGGTGGGTGTGCCCAAAAACAGGCTTAAAGATTTGCGCCTGCTGGCCCAGTTCCACGACATCGGCAAGGTGGGCATACCGGACGGCATCTTATTCAAGCCCGGGCCCCTGACGGCCGAGGAAACCGCTGAAATACGGCGGCATGCCGAGATCGGCTACCGCATCGCGCAGTCCATGCCCGACCTGGTGCTGATCGCCGATTGGATTTTAAAACACCACGAATGGTGGAACGGCGAAGGGTATCCCCTGGGGCTGAAAGGAGAAGAGATCCCGCTGGAGTGCCGCATCCTGGCCATCGCCGACGCCTACGACGCGATGACCAGCGACCGGCCGTACCGCAAGGCGATGTCCCGCGAAGAGGCTCTGGCCGAGCTGCAAAAGGGCGCCGGAAAGCAGTTTGACCCGGAATTGGTGCGGAAGTTTGTACATGTCCTTACCAAGCCGCATCAAGGACCACTGACTTTCTAAAAGATCTATTAATAAATTAAATAATGTTCAAGACGCGCCCCCGGAAAGGCCGCCCGCCCCTCCGAATAGCATGGTTGAAAAGCTTTCGAGACCATATTCAGGAGGGGATGATGGTTTTGCAAAGGATCGTTTTCAGGGTGGCGCTGGCCGTCGTGGCCGTCTGCTTGCTGGCCGTCCCGGCGCTGGCGACGGGCGGTGACCCGGCGGTGGCCGATTTGGACATTGAGCCGGAAACCGTTTGGGTCGGCGAGAACGTCAGCAAGGCGGTATACTTCGAGGCTACTTTCTTGAACGTGGACACCGCGCAGAAAGTGTACCTGATCTTTAAGAAAGCCAGGTCGACCGATCTCCTGCAGGCCGAACTGGCGTACGACAAGGGAGTCTGGGCCGGCCGGGCGCTGGTGACCAGGGCCCAGGCCGGAACGTGGGACCTGGAAGACTGCTTCTACGTCGTGGACGAAAACGGCACCGATAGGATCGTGACCGTCGCGTACGGCAAGGATGAAGCCGACGTCGAAACCCGGTTCGCCGTCCGGGAGAGGACGGTAACGCCCCTGGTGCCGGGCGACGGGGATAAGTACAAGGACATCATCGCGAAGAGGCTCCTGGCTCCCAGGCACCTGCGCGCCGCCGTCGATTACGGCGACAACGGTGAGGCCGAGACGGTCGAGTTGAACTGGCGGTGCCGGGGCGACTATGACAAGTGCGAGTTCGCCGTCTACGCCGGCTACAGCGCCGGCAAGATGGTCAAGGTGGCCGCCGTCAAGGGCAAGCTGAACTGCGTCGTCGACGTCGAGGACGTCGTCAAGGCGCTTGGAGAGACCAAGAAACCCAAGGGTAAAAAGTTGATCCTCTTCCGGGTTAAAAACGAGGCCGGTAAGTCCAACGTGGCCGTCGTCCGCCTGACCGAAAAGCACCGCGGCAAGGGGATCAAGATCGGTGACCGCGACAAGCTGCGGCTGCGGGATGGTACCTCCGAAACTCCCATCCCGCCCGGTTGGGCGAAAAACATAAAGGATTAGGAAATAGGTATTCAGGGCATCACGACAAAGTGGGTGGGTACGGGCCGCTGTTTGCCGTCGGACGGGCGGTTGAGGAGTTTTCCTTTAAAGACGAAGGCGCTCGAGCCGCCGCCGTCCAGGTTGTAGGCGTCCTTAACGCCGAAGTCGATCAGCTTGCTCTGCAGCTCTTCCAGGGTCACGCCGCTGCTCCAGTCGGCCTGCCTGCCGTCGACCACGATGAAGATCAGGTCGCCGTTGGCGTATTCGCCGATCAGGGTGCGGGGCTGTTTCTGGTTCTGCCACTTTTTGGGGATCGGGAGCGGCTTTCCTTTCTGGATGAGGATGGGCACGAAGCTCACGCCTTGATAGGCCTTGCTGCGCATGAGGTCTTTTTCGGAAAAATAGATACCGCCCACGAGGTCTCCGGTTCTGGTCAGGCCGGCGAAGTAGAGGTCTGAGTGCGAAGGCGCGAAGTCGTTGACCAGCTCTCCGTCGATCATCGTATTGCCCATGGGCAGGATGGCCGGGCGTCCGTCCAGGGTGCCCTTGGCGAAGCCCCCGCCGTTAACGCCGAAAATCGCGCCGGTGCGGGCGACCGCCTCGGCGGTCGTTTCGCTGCCGCCGTACCGGCCCTCACCCAGGACCACCCTGACGGCGCGCGGGTCGTACTGCTTGATTTTGGCGATGTAACCCCTGTAGCCGATCCCCTTGAGCGGGAAGATTTTAATCTCGACGCGGGACGAGCGGTGCACCGCCGTCGCCGGCCCCAGCCAGTCCAGGATGCGCTGCTCGTAGATGTCGTCGGAAAGCTTTTTCTGCTGGCTGCTCTTGCCGGCCAGTGCGGCCAGGATTTTCTTCTGCTCCTCGTAGGCGCGTTGCTGTTCCTCCGCCGAGGCGTGGAAAAGCCCCGCCCTCTCTTCGAGCCGGGCCGCTTTTTCTTCCGCCGCGGCGAGGCGCGCCTCCAGGCCGGCCGTCGGAATAAGCACGGCCTGCGCCCGGGTCTCAAAAGGGGCGGGGATGCAGGTCAGGGCCAGGACCATGCCGATGAGCGGGGCGGTGAGAAAAAGGAGAAAAAGGTTAACGGCGCGCATTGGGCGCCTCCTTGAGGATGTTCAGGCTTTTTTCGAGGTTCTTGAGCTGCGCGTCCAGGGCCTCGATCTTTTCGTTCAGCGCCTGCCGCGTGGTATCGGAACTGGAGAGCGTCTTGCCGGTATCCTGCAGAGCGGCTTCAACGGCGTCCATCTCAGCGGCCAGGGCGCTCAGCCTTTCTTCGAGGGCCTGGATCTGCAGGGCGTTGGTCTCCTGGATGTTGCGCATCGACCGGTCGACGTATTGCTTTGTATAGTAGAACCCGCCGTAGGCGAGCCCGCCCCAGAGGGCTAGGACGAGAAGCCAGGCGACGACGTTGGGCCAAAGGGGGCGGCGTCTCCTTTTCCTCGGCGCCGTTTGTTCCGCTGTCGGGTATTCCAATGTGTTCCCACTCCTTTCACATTTCGACAATATTATACCAGTAATCCAGCAGGTCCCCCAAATGTGGCATTAAGCGTTCGACATTAAGTGTTAAGATCGAGTGCCCTACTGTATTGTAAGAATCCTGGCGGGCCTTAACATACAGGCGCTGAGCGATGACCTCGCATCGAGAATCCGAAAATCCGAGGGCCTGACCTCTAAGAAAGGCCCGGCCGGTTGCCCGGCCGGGCCTTCTGTATACGTCTGTCCCTTATGTCCGATATTCTGCACGCCGAATCCAACCGGCGTTTTCTAATATTTGTACATCAGGATCTAACGGCCAAAAGCGAACAGCTGACAGCCGCTAGCGCCAACGCAGGCCGAAAGAAAAAGGGTGCCGGCGCGCCGTCTTGCCGGCGCCGTCGGGGCAATATTTTTCGTAGGCCTGCCTGAACAAATTGAGATGGTGTTCCTCATCGACGATGATCCGTTCGAGCAGGGCCTTGATGTGCGGATCGCCAATCATTTGCTGGTGTTTGCGGTATTGCTTGATGGCGTCTTCTTCAGCCTTGATGTCGGCCAGGAGACGGTCGCAAACGCCCTTGCCGTAGAAGGGAAGGGAAGCGTTCCAGTATACGGGCCGGAATCGGATGTGCCAGAAACGGGGGTCGCCTCCGAGGAGGAGGATCGTTTCGGCCAGCAGTTCCATGTGACGCATCTCCATAATGGAGATGCATTCTTCGAGTTCGGCCACGTCGGGGTAATCCTCTTCGAGGGTGAAATGGTGGTAGATATACTGGTGAACGGCGGTCAGTTCGCTTGTGGGACCTGCATAGTCCTCGAGCAATAATTTGGCGTAATGCAGGTTCCGTCCGGCTACCTGCGGTTCGGGATAGGGGATGTCGAGTTCGCAGAACCTCCTCGGTCCATGTTTCGGTTTTTCTGGGGATTCCCCGCCCTTTTTCTCCTTGAGGGTTTGCACCGCTCCGTCATCCTGCCCTGCGCCGGCCCCGTCTTGCACGCCTTCGTAGCCGTCCGGGCCCTCCCCGGTTACGTCCTGGACCTTCCCGGGTTCGCCCGGGGTATGGCTGACACCGTCTTGTCCTCCTTCGGGTTTATCCTGGATGTCTTCGGTTTTATCCTCTTGATCCGCGATATTCCCGGTGATGTTGCGCATCATTACCGTCAAGCCAAGCCCTCCCAATCCAAGAAATACTTTATGCCAGTTTATGCTCTTTATGACAATAAGTGACATTATTAGAAAGCGGTACGGCATGAAACCTTCGATACCCCTGGATGCGTCCGGCCATAATAAATCAAGGCACAAGATAATATGATCCTGGAATCTGTGTCTACGAATTCCTTCGAGTCAGACGACTGACGACCGAGGACCGACGACCGAATAGGCACAAGGAGGGTGAACAGGCTTGCGAAACGGGGATCTCAACGTTTTAAACCAGTTGCTCGAGGGTTGTTACATGGCGATCAGCGCTTACACCGACGCCCTCAACCGCGTCGATGACGCCTACGTCCGCGGCCGGCTCAGGGAGCTGAAGAACAGCCGGTTCGAGATGGCGGAAGAACTAGCCTCCTTTATCCGGGACGCCGGCGGGGAAGCCCGCCGGAACCCCGGACTGAAGGGGATGATGGCCGGGCTCGTGCAGACTGTCCGGCTGTCGGGCCGGGGCGGGTGCAAAAAGGTCTTGCGTTCGCTGCACCGCGGCACCGCGATGGGGATCAGGAGCTACGAGCAGGCCCGGCGCAAGGTGGACGGGAGGTCGCGGGAACTGGTCGAGCGGCACATCGCCAGGATCCGGAATGACCTGGAGGCGCTGGAGGAGGCCTACCGGAGGCTTCATTAGCCTCTTTATATCTGGACCTCGATTCTTAACTCGCGGTTCTCTCCGTTAAGCTCACTTAAGGTCCGCAGGACGCGGTCGTATTCCGGCAAAAAGACATGCGCCGCGCCGGCCAGCTTTTCCCGGATCACCCGCAGGCGGGGGTCGCGGGGGCCAAGCCGCAACGGCTTGTCGCCCAGGACCGCCGCCAGGTGCACCGCCAGCAGGGGGACGATCCTGCTCCGGCGGCGTTCCCGGTAAACGTTCATCTGCTGTTCCTGGAACACTTGCCATTCCGCGTAGCGGGAGATGCGCAGGATCACCTCGCGGGCGAACGGCTGGCAGATGTAGTGGCGGCAGAGGGCCGGCCGCAGGTCCAGCGGCAGGAAGCACCCCGTTGCGGTGCATGCCGGGCAGGGCGACCGGTCCTGTCTTTCCATGACCGCCCGCCTGGGGTCGAGAATATAGCCCTGCGAGCGCTCCACGAGTTCTTCCAAAAGGTCCATGTGTTCGAGAAACAGCGGAATGAGTTCCCAGGCCGAAAAGGGCGGGTCGGCCCGACCGCAGCACTTGGCCGGGTGCGCAAGGCGGCAGTTCCGCAGGCAAAAGTCGCTTCTTATGCAGGTCGTCTTCCCCAGGTGCAAGAAGACCCCGACGGTCACGTCAACGCTCCTCCTATGATATGAAAGGATGCCGAAACAGAACCCGTTCCTGGCAAGATTATAGGACAAGTGCCCCACGCCGATCAAAGACCGGTCCGCCCCATAAAGGGATGGCGGGGATGCGCGTTGAATTATCGGCTTGCGGGGGAGGTGGGAGGATTGGCGTCCAGAGCGGAGATGATCGACCTGATTGATAACAGCGGCATCGATGCCGTTGTTAACCTGGCGCGCGCGCAACCCGCCATGGTACGCTACCTCATCTCCCTGTTGTACGAGCGCGAGGGCGACCGGCGGTGGCGCGCCGTCGCGGCCCTGGGCAGGATAGCGGCCGAAAGGGCGGCCGGGGACCCGGAGGCCGTGCGGGAAATCATCCGCCGCCTTTTCTGGATGCTGAATCACGAGTCGGGGAATATGGCCTGGAGCGTTCCCGAGGCGGTCGGCGACATCATCGCCCGCTGCCCGGACCTTTACGGCGACTTTGCTGCCAACCTTGTTTACAACCATCTGGATGACGAACCCCTGCGCAGAGGGGTGCTCTGGGCCATAGGGCGGATCGGGGAACAGCATCCGGAACTGGTTGCTTACGCCATTCCCGAGGTCGAGCCCCTGCTGGAGGACCCCGACCCGGAAATACGCGGTTACGCGGCCTGGGCTCTGGGCAAGCTTAAGGTCGCCGGCCCCTCGCTGGCCGGACTCCTGCCCGACGCGAGCAAGGTCGAGATATGGGAAGACGGGGAGTTGCGAAGCTTTACGATCAGCCAGTTGGCTGAGCGGGCGCTGGCCATTCGGTCCTAGGTGTCAAATAGCAGGACATCGTGGACAGTTTTAGACCGTAACATCGTGGACATGTCCTGCCTTAAGATCCTTGCTCTATCGGGGAAAACCCCGAACGAATCGCTGCAAGCTTCCGGCTGTAGTGTTCGACTCCTACACGAAACCTCTGTACCGAAGGAGCCACCAACCTCAGGAATGGTCAAGCTGATCCGCTTCATCAGGAGTGATGCGATGCTCGACATCTTCACTGAGCGCTTTCGCCTTGATAGAAGTGTCGTGTACGAGTACGTAACTGCAACTATCTATGTCAAAGAACAGGTGCTCATCGTTGACTGCCAGGGCCACGAGGTCGCGGTTATCGACTACAAGTTACCCTGGATGTAAACGATGTGCTGCTCCTAATTAGGAGCACTCTTTTTGTCCACGATGTGCTGCTACAAATTTGTAGCACTCTTTTGTCCACGATGTGCTGCTACTTATCACCTAGGCCATAAGCCGTAGGCCGTTGGACCCGAAGAAATTTGCAAGGTTGGATATTGAGAGATCAGTTGTTTAAGAGAGGAGATGTTCGCGTGTTTGAGGTGGGGCAGGTTTACGTCCTGGTCCTGGAGGACGGGGACGGGTACCAGAAGGAACTGCGCGGGTGCAGGATGATTGATTTCGCCGGCGGGCTCATCAAAGTCGAGCACGGCGATAAAATCCTGATCGTAAACACGGCCAGCAACCGTTTTCTGTATGCGTGGCGGCCTAAATCAGAGAACTGATCCGTTATGCCTGTTGTTCCTCTGTGGGTAAGCCTTGGCCCGGGAGCAGGGCGAAGAAATATGTAAGATTATGCATAATCCTGGAAGATTATTTTGGGTTTTTGCAAGGTTTTGCATTATTATGCATGTGTCAAAAATGTGGCGGTTTGAACAGGATTGTTAAATTAAACGTAGAAAGTACCTATTTGGCTAGAAAACGGCTGAAATTAAGAGATGAAGGAGGGATGGCCAGCCTCTAACGCGGAGAACCGCTGAAAGGATCTATTTAAACGAAAGGAAGTGTGCTCTGTAAATGTTTCGTGTTCCCAAGATTCTGGCAGTAGTGCTTGCCATCGCCCTGCTGGGTTCGGCTTTAGCCGGCTGCGGCGGCGGCAAGGCGACCGAACAGGCCAAGGAAAAGACCTTCGTCTTCGCCCAGGGCTCCGACCCGCGCGGTCTTGACCCGGCCTACGTCGACGACGGCGAATCGGCCAAAGTCATCGTTAACGTTTTTGAAAACCTGGTGCAGTACAAGGAAGGCAGCACCGAGGTCGAACCCGGCCTGGCCACCGAGTGGTCCTGCTCTCCGGACGGCAAGGAGTGGACCTTCAAGCTCCGCCAGGGCGTGAAGTTCCACGACGGTACCCCGTTCAACGCCGAGGCCGTGAAGTTCAGCATCGAGCGCCAGCTGCCTCCGAACCGCACCGACGACATGCCTTACGCCTCCTTCACCTTCGGACCCGTACAGAAGGTTGAGGTCGTCGATGAGTACACCGTGAAGTTCATCCTCAACGCGCCGTATGCCCCGTTCCTGGCTAACCTGGCGATGTCCCTCGCCGCGCCCATCGTCAGCCCCGCGGCGGTGCAGAAGTACGGGGCCGACTTCATCAAGAACCCGGTCGGCACCGGCCCGTTCAAGTTCGTGAAGTGGGAACCCGGCCAGCAGATCGTCCTGGAAAGAAACGAAGAGTACTGGGGCGACAAGCCTGCGATCGACAAGCTCGTCTTCAAGTTCACCAAGGAGAACTCCGTGCGCGCCAGCGAGCTCATGACCGGCGCCATCGACGCCATGGACGGCGTGGACCCGAACGACGTCAAGAAGCTCGAAGAAGCCGGCATAACGGTTATCAAGGACCCGGGTATGAACATTAACTACTTCGGCTTCTTGACCCATAAGAAGCCGTTTGACAACGTCAAGCTGCGCCAGGCCGTCAGCATGGCCATTAACCGCGAAAACCTGAGCCAGTATCTCTACCAAGGCTACGCGACGACGGCCAACGGCCCGCTGCCGTCCTTCATGCCCGGCTACGACCCCAACCTTAAGCCCCTGCCCTACGACCCGGAAAAGGCCAAGCAGCTCCTGGCCGAGGCTGGTTACCCCGACGGGCTGAAGATCACCATTATGGCCTACACCAACCCGCGGCCGTACAACCCGGTCGCCGACAAGCTGGCCGCCGCCATCCAGGCCGACCTGCTTAAGATCGGCATCCAGAGCGAAATCAAGACCTGGCCGTGGAAAGAGTACAAGGACGCTTTGTTTAAGGCCGAGGAAGGTGACTGCTTCCTGTACGGCTGGATCGGCGACAACGGTGACCCGGACAACTTCCTCTCGCTTTTCGACAGCAATGAAATCGAGTCCAGCCTAAACTCCGCCAAGTACAAGAACCCCAAGGTCGACGAACTGCTGAAGCAGGGCCGCGAAGAAATGGATCCCGCCAAGCGCGCCCAGATCTACAGCGAACTGCAGAAGATCGTCCTCGAGGAAGCCCCCTGGGTCTACCTGACGCACGCCACCTCGATGGCCGCCTACAGGCCGGACGTCAAGGGCTTCAAGCTCCATCCGACGGGCACCATCTTCTTCAAGGGCGTCGACAAGTAACCGACAAGTCAAGGGTACCAAGCAAGTATGGCTCCGTAACGGAGCCATACTTGCGCCACTTATTAGCTGTAAGCATTAAGCTATAAGCATTAGGATGCGGGCGATGGGGAAACCGTTTCTCAATTCCTAGTGCTTGATGCTTAGCGCTTAATGTCTGCGCTGGTGTTTCGGATCCAGGCTAATTTAGTGTGGAGTGACAGCGATGTTAAAGTACATCCTTAAGCGACTCCTGATGCTATTTCCGGTGCTCCTGGGGGTCAGCCTTTTTGTTTTCCTAGTGCTGCACCTGTTCACCACCGACCCCGCGGCCCTGATGCTCGGCCAGCACGCCACGACCCAGCAGATTGAAGCCCTGCGTGAGGAACTGGGGCTTAACGACCCGATCTACGTGCAGTTCGGGCGGTTTATCTGGGACATCGTCCACGGGGATTTCGGCAGGTCATTGATGACCAGGACGCCCGTGACCGAGGAACTCCTCAAGCGTTTTCCGGCCACCGTGGAACTGGCGCTCGCGGCCATCTTTCTCGCCGCCCTGGTGGGCGTCACCGTGGGCGTTATCTCGGCTGTCAAGCAATACTCGTTCTTTGACTATCTAAGCATGGTGGGCGCCCTCTTGGGCGTGTCCATGCCCATTTTCTGGCTGGGCCTGATGTTGATTATCTTCTTTTCGGTAAACCTGGGCTGGCTGCCGGTGGCCGGCCGGATCGATATCGGGATGGAGCCGTCGCACATTACCGGGTTTTACGTCCTGGACAGCATCCTGACCGGGGACTGGGCCGCTTTGAAGTCGGCGCTGGCCCACCTGGTGCTGCCCGCTGTTGCGCTGGCTTCTTATTCGACCGCGATCATCGCCCGGATGACGCGCTCCACGATGCTGGAGGTCATCCGCCAGGATTACATACGCACCGCCCGGGCTAAGGGTTTGAGCGAAGGTCTGGTCGTTTACAAGCACGCCCTGCGCAACGCGCTCATCCCCATAGTGACCGTCATCGGCTTGCAACTGGGCATTCTCCTCGGCGGGGCCGTGCTTACCGAAACTGTGTTCTCCTGGCCGGGGATCGGTTTCTTCCTGGTCAGCGGCATCCTTGCGGCCGATTACCCCGTCGTCCAGGGGGCCGTCATTTTGTGGGCGACCGTGTTTGTCATAACCAACCTGGCGGTGGACATACTCTACGCTTTCCTGGATCCGCGTATTCGGTATTCATAGCTAATCAAATGCCCAATGCTCAGTGCACTATGGAGGAGATTCAGGGTGAGTCAGGCAAACGTATTGACTGTGCCGGCAGCGGAGGCGGAACGTTACAGCTTTTGGGGCGATTTCTGGCGCCGGCTGAGGAGAAACAGGATTGCGCTCGGCAGCCTTGTTTTTCTGGCCGGGCTGGCCTTCGTGGCCGTCGCCGCCCCCCTGGTGGCCCCCTATGACCCGTATTACGGGGAAATGCCCAAGGCGCTGCAATCTCCGAGCGCCGCCCACTGGCTGGGTACCGACGAGCTGGGCAGGGACATCCTGAGCCGCATTATCTTCGGGGCGCAGGTGTCCCTGAAGGTCGGTTTCCTGGCCGTCGGCATCGCCGTCACCTGCGGGATCGTCCTCGGCGCCGTGGCCGGTTACTACGGCCGTTGGATCGACAACCTGATCATGCGCTTTATGGATATCATGCTGGCTTTCCCGTCGCTGCTCCTGGCCATCGCCTTTATGGCCGTCCTGGGCAAGGGCGTGGAAAACGCCATCATCGCCATCGCCATCGTATCCATCCCCGAATACGCGCGGATCGTCAGGGGCTCGGTGCTTTCTATAAAGGAAAACGACTACGTCCAGGCCGCCCGGGCCATCGGCAACCCCGATCACGCCATCATTTTCCGCCACGTCCTGCCCAACGTGATGGGGCCCATCATCGTTCGGTCCACGCTGGGCGTTTCCACGGCCATCCTGGAGGCCGCCGCGCTCGGGTTCCTGGGGCTGGGCGTGCAGCCGCCGTACGCTGAATGGGGGACGATGCTGGGCAGCGGGAGGGCCTACATCTTCAATGCACCGCACCTCGTCTATTTCCCCGGTGTCGCCATCACCCTGACCGTAATGGCCTTCAACCTTTTCGGCGACGGGTTGCGGGACGCGCTTGATCCGCGCCTCAGGCGCTAACGCGTAGCACTGGGCATTAGGCATTGGCGCTAGGAAACAAGGAAAGCATCGGCTCAGCCGATGCAAAGCTTCTTAATCCTAATGTCTAATGCCGTTTTGGGACGCATCCTGGAAGGAGATAAGATTGACTTATGGCAGACCAGTTACTAGAGATAGAAAACTTACGAACGCATTTCTTCACGGACGAAGGGGTTGTGCCGGCCGTCGACGGGGTGTCGATGCACCTGCGCAAGGGAGAAACCCTGGCCGTTGTGGGCGAATCGGGGAGCGGCAAGAGTATAACAGCCCTTTCGGTAATGCGCCTGGTGCCCAATCCTCCGGGGCGGATTGTCGGTGGGATGATCCTGTTCGGCGGAGAGGACCTGCTGGCGAAGAGTGAAAAGGAAATGCGGGAGATCAGGGGCAACCGGATTTCGATGATTTTTCAGGAGCCGATGACTTCCTTGAACCCCGTCTTCACGGTAGGCAGCCAGATTGCCGAATCGCTGATGATCCACCAGAACATGTCCAGGAAAGAGGCATGGGACAAGGCTATTGAAATGCTGGCTCTAACCGGCATCCCCTCGCCGCAGAAACGTGTCGCGGATTACCCGCACCAGATGAGCGGCGGGATGCGCCAACGGGTCATGATTGCCATGGCCCTCTGCTGCCGTCCCCAGTTGTTGATTGCCGACGAACCGACGACGGCGCTGGACGTCACCATCCAGGCGCAAATCCTGGACCTGATGAAGGACCTGCAGCAACAGCTCGGCATGGCCATCATCCTGATCACGCACGACCTGGCCGTCGTGGCCGAAACGGCCGACCGCGCCGTGGTTATGTATGCAGGGCGCATCGTCGAGGAGGCTCCCGTCAACGACCTTTTTAACCAGCCGCTTCATCCTTATACCCAGGGCCTGCTGGAGTCGATTCCCAAGCTTGATCAGGACAGCGAGCGCCTGTACGCCATCGACGGGGTGGTGCCCAATCTGCTCCACCTGCCGCAAGGGTGCGCTTTTGCCCCCCGCTGTCCCCTGGCCTCCGCCCGCTGTCATACCCACAGGCCGCAGCTCGTCGAGGTAGAGTCCGGACGCCGGGTAAGTTGCTGGCTGAGCCAGGCCGGAGGGGAGGCGATCGCCCATGTCAGTTAGCGACGCGATTATCAAGGTCGAAGGGTTGACCAAATACTTCCCGGTCTCAAGCGGTGTCTTCGGCCGGAAAAAGGCGGTCGTCAAGGCCGTCGACAATGTCAGTTTCAGTATCTACAGGGGTGAGACGCTCGGACTGGTGGGGGAAAGCGGCTGCGGCAAGACGACCACCGGCCGGCTGCTGATGCGGCTCATCCGGCCGACGTCGGGAAGCATTATTTTTGAGGGACGCGATATCGTCAATGTTTCCCGGCGGGAGATGCGGGCTATTCGCCGGGACATCCAGATTATTTTCCAGGACCCGTATTCTTCGCTTAATCCCCGCATGTCGGTGGGGGAGATCATCGCCGAGCCCCTGCGCGTGCACGGCATCGGCAGCCGCCGGGACCGGGAACAACGGGTTTTCGAACTGCTGAACCGGGTGGGGCTTGCACCTTATCATGCCCGCCGTTACCCCCACGAATTCAGCGGCGGACAGCGCCAGAGGGTGGGGATTGCCAGGGCCCTGGCCCTGAACCCCAAGGTGATCATCTGCGACGAGCCGGTATCGGCGCTCGACGTTTCCATCCAGTCACAGATCCTCAACCTCCTGAAGGACCTGCAGGACGAGTTCGGGCTGACCTACCTCTTTATCGCGCACGGGCTCAACGTGGTCAAGCACGTCAGCGACCGGGTCGGCGTCATGTACCTGGGAAAACTGGTCGAACTGGCGACCGACAAGGAGCTTTACAGCCGCCCCTTGCACCCCTACACCCAGGCGCTGATGTCCGCCATTCCCGTCCCCAAGCCGGGACTAAACAGGGAAAGGATCAGGCTCGAGGGAGAGATCCCCAGTCCCGTCAACCCTCCCATGGGCTGCCGCTTTCACACGCGCTGCGGGCTGTGCCAGGCAATCTGCCGGGAAAACGAGCCCAAATTGAGGGAGGCCGCACCGGGACACTGGGTAGCCTGCCACCAGGCCTAAGCGCTTAGCGCATAGGCCGAGCACCCAAAACCCAACGCCTTCGTTTAATGGACCTGGCTTACCTGGACGACTTCTTCGTCACTGACGATCACGAGGCGATGCGGCCTTACGTCGTAGGTGGTTTCGCCGTCGACGTGGACGACGACCGCGCAGGGGGTATCCCTATCCATCAGTGCGTTCGGCCGTATGGATTTCCCGGAGAAGACGAAGAACTTGCTGTCGCGCGGGTATTTTTCCTTGATCCCGTCCTCGACGTCCTCCCAGTCAATGACACGGGCATCGTTTAACCGCATCTCAATCGCCAGAGCGGCGTCGGCCTTGGTGACCTTCACCGTGCTGCCGAGCCATTCCTTTTGCACCGTGTTTTCAAATTCAGTCAGGGATTGAATTTGCATGGGACGCCTCCTCATCTGTATCTCAAGCTTATTATGTAACCATTCTCTTTTTCTTAAAGCCTTGTCAACTCGCCCGGCTGAAGATGGTACAATGTTGACCATGGTGACCGGAGATGGCAGTAAGACAGCATTCGGTGATGCCGGACCTCGGAGCTTTGAGATTGTGAGAGGCGTGATTGCAGCCTTAATCACAAACTTTATGAGCTAAATGGCCGGCGCGGTAGGGAAAAGGGTAAGCGGCAGCGAAGTTTTCGTTAAGTATATGCGGCAAGGATCGGGCTAATCAAGGATCAGCCGTTGTTACAAGTCACACTATTTTGACTTTTGCTTGGAGGGGTAAAGGTTGTCGGAACGGATGAGAATAGTCGTCATCGGGGGCGTCGCGGCCGGTCCCAAGGCGGCGGCCAGGGCACGCCGGCTGATGCCCAACGCCGAAATCACCATTTTAGAAAAGAGCGACTTCATTTCCTACGCGGGGTGCGGGATGCCCTTCTACCTGGACGACCAGGTCCCGGATTTCCAGGACCTCTTCGATACCGCTTACTGGGTGCCCCGGGACACCGGGTACTTTGCCCGGGAGCGCGGGATCAGGGTTCTTACCGGAACGGAGGCACTGGCTGTCGACCGGGCCGCCAGGCAGGTCCGGGCGCGGGACGTGCGCACGGGGGAGGAAATGGTCTTCCTTTACGACAAGCTGGTGATCGCCACGGGGGCCAACCCTGTTATACCGCCGATTGAAGGCATTAACCTGAAAGGCGTCTTCAAATTGAAGGAACCCTCCGACGCCCAGGCCATCAAGGAGTACCTGCCGGAAGTGCAGGAAGCGGTGGTCGTGGGGGCCGGCTTTATCGGGATGGAGGTCGCCGGCGCCCTCGCCAACCTGAAGATTCTGACAACCGTCGTCGAGTTCCAGGACCAGGTACTGCCCGGCGTCCTGGACCCCGACATGGCGCTGCTGTTCAAGACGCGCCTGCAATCGCAGGGGATCGAGTTCCTGGTGTCCGAGAAGGTCATGCGTTTTGAGGGGGACGAAAACGGCCGCCTGACGCGGGTGGTCACCGACAAGCGCGTCCTGGACGCCGAGCTGGCCCTCGTCGCCGTCGGCGTGCGGCCCAACGTCGCCCTAGCCCGCGAGGCCGGCCTGGCCATCGGCGAAACGGGAGCCATCCTCGTCGACGACCGCTGCCGCACGAGCGACCCGGACATCTACGCCTGCGGCGACTGCGTGGAAACGTTGCACATCCTGACCGGGCGCAAGGTTTACGTGCCGCTGGCCACCACGGCCAACCGGCAGGGGCGCGTGGTGGGCGACAATCTGGCCGGCAAGGACTCCCGGTTCAAGGGCATCCTCGGGACGGCCATCCTCCAGGTGATGATCTGGAACGCCGGGCGTACCGGGCTGGGAGAGAAGCAGGCCAAGGAACTCGGCTACGACGTCGTGACCACCGTTTCCCCGCAGCACGACCGGGCGCATTACGCTCCGGGGCACAGCCTGGTGATTCTCAAGCTGATCGCCGACAGGGCCACGCGGCGCGTCCTGGGCGTGCAGGCGATCGGGCCGGGCGAGGTGGCCAAGCGCGTCGACGTCGCCGCCTCGGTGATCCATTTCGGCGGCACCGTCGACGACCTCGTCGACATCGACCTGTCGTACGCGCCTCCCTTCAACATGACGGTCGATCCGCTCCAGCACTGTGCGAATGCCACGCGCAACAAGCTGGACGGGACGGTGGAGGTCATCAGCGTCGCCGAACTAAAGGAGAAGCTGGACCGGGGGGACGACTTCGTGCTTCTCGATGTCCGGACCGACAAAGAGTTCAATTCGCGGCGCATCAACGACCCGCGGCTCAAGCACGTGGTGATGGCCGAACTGCGGGAAGCGGTGAAGGACCTGCCCCGCGACAAGCAGATCGTCTGCATGTGCGACCTGGGCATCCGCTCCTATGAGGCCTTCCGCTTCCTCCTGGGCGCGGGTTTTAAGAACCTCAAGTCGGTTGAGGGCGGCATGCGGGTATGGCCGTACGGCCCAGTCGGCATGCTCTAGCTCTTCACGGGATGTTTCATCGAAGGCTGTCACACAAGATCGTAGCTAAAAGAGCGCCGCGGGGCGCTCTTTTAGCCTGCGGGGCTGTTCTTCCCGACTTTAAAATGACAAATGCTGGCAGATCAATAACAATCGGTAAGTCTGACCCTCTCATAGGACAAAGGGCGGGACGCGCAGCCACCCCTTCAGCTTGCCGAACTTGACCATCAGATCGAACAGGTGCAGCTCATCGACGGCGAAGTTGATCAGCTGCGCACGCAGTTTATCGTTGGTGGTGAACGAGCGGATGGTCCTGGCATGGTAGTCAAGGAAGCCCTGCATGCCGAAGAACACGTCTCTGAACATGAATTCGTCTTCTATGATCGCGCTTACGTCAGGCAGCCGCATGCTCTTGGGCGGCCTTGAGGGAAGGGGCAGGTTGAAAGTGTTCATTTCTTTTTCCAGGACGTTGACCTGTTTTTCCAGGACGCCGGCCAGTCCCTGAGCCAGAAGCGCCTTCAGGTCGGGATCATGGGCGAAGTTCTGGTAGATCTGGGTTTTCTGGATGATGTCGTACCTGGAGAGCAGGAGATCCCAGAGGATAAACGCTTCTCCGGCGTCGAGCTTCGGGCGCTCCGCCGTCTCGGCCTTGCCGAGGTGAATATTGCCGATCTGCACCATGGTTGTTTCACTCCCAGTTCCTTTTGGTTTAGTTTGCGGCCGCGCGACAAAACTAATACCGGCTGGGGTCAAGTCTCAAAAATTCAAAATTCAAAATAATGGCAGACGGGTAACAATCGGTAAGTCTGACCCCCGCGGAGGTGATGGTGTTGCGGGTGGGAAGGGATGAGCTGCTGGAGAGGGCCGAAGCGGCCAGGGTTATTCTGGAAGAGTGCTGCCTGTGCGGGCACGGGTGCCGGGCGCGGCGGCTAGACGCCGAAAAGGGATTGTGCGGCGCCGGGGAACGGGCCATCGTCAGCGACTACGGGCCGCATTTCGGCGAGGAGAGCGTGCTGGTCGGGACCCGCGGCTCCGGGACGGTTTTCTTCAGCTACTGCAACCTGAGCTGTGTCTTCTGCCAGAACTGGGAGATCAGCGCACTCGGGCGGGGCCGCCCGGTCTCGCCGGCCGAACTCGCCAACATGATGCTCGACCTCCAGGATACCGGCTGTCACAACGTCAACCTCGTCTCGCCGACCCATTACGTGCCGCAAATCCTCAAAGCCCTGGCGGACGCCGTCGCCAGGGGGCTGGATGTCCCTATCGTGTATAACACCGGCGGCTACGACAGTGTCGAGACGCTGAAGCTCCTGGACGGGGTGGTGGACATCTACATGCCCGACATGAAGTTCAGCGACGATGCGACGGCCCGCCGCTACACCGGGGCGCCGGACTACGTCAGCGTGAACAGGCAGGCGGTGAAGGAGATGCACAGGCAGGTCGGCGACCTGGTCGTCGACGAGCGGGGCGTGGCCATCAGGGGGCTGATCGTCCGGCACCTGGTTCTGCCGAACGGGCTGGCCGGCACGAAGGAAGTGATGGCATTCTTGGCCCGGGAGATTTCCCCCCGGACCTACGTCAACATTATGGACCAGTATTACCCGGCCCACCACGCTCGCCGCTACCCCGAGCTGGATCGCCGCATCACCGGGGCCGAGTACCGGGAGGCGTTGGCCGTCGCCCGCGAGGTCGGCCCGGAGTTCCGCTTCGCGGAATAGGTATAGCTGATAGGAACGCCAACAAGAAGGGGACCACGGGGCAATTTACCAGTGTCCCTTTTTAATTGTTATCTTTGGACGATTGCTGAGCACGTTGTCTAATAATAGGACCTTTTCCGGGTAATTACTCGGGTAGCGGTAGTGTTAAGATTTACGCTGTTTGTTCCGAAAAGAACAAGTAAGACCTACAAGGGGGGTGTTTGGAAAACCGGTACTGGCGCCGGCTTGATGTTTGAATCTGGTATCCTGGAAGCGGTTATTCCACAAGAATCATGCTGAATCCAATCAAGCAACGGAGGGTGTTTAAATGAAGCTGTCAGTTGGTCGAAAAATCGGCGGCGGTTTTCTGATCCTGCTTCTAATGGTGGCAGTTATCATCGTAGAAGGCGTAAAGGTAATGATCACCTCGGAGGGCGAACTGAGCTACGTAAACACGCGCGTGCAGCGCATCACCCTCGACTACGAGATCAAGGAGGCCTTCCAGGGGGCGGTCCTGGGCATGCGGAGCTATTTGGTCTATCACGAAGCCAAATTCCTTGCCCAGTATATCGACGGGATTAAGAAGACGGAAGAGTTGCTGCAGGAACGGATCGAGAACTCGGCTCCCGAAACCCGGCCCCACATAGAAAAGGCCCTTAACCAGGTCAGGCAGTACGACGCCGCTGTTGCTGAGAAAATGATTCCCTTGCTTAAGGCCGGGAAATATGAGGAGGCCGCCACTGTTGGCAAGACCCTTGCACCTGTAGCAACTGAACTTAATCAAACTTTTGCCGAACGCATTGTTACGACCAGGCAGAAGACCGACGACACGCTTGCCGCAACCCAGCGCGACCTGAGGACGACACGCCAGACCATCCTTGTCGTTGGTGTTTTCGCTCTTCTGGCCGGCGCGCTTTTGACGTTTTTTATCACACGGTCCATCACGAGCCCGGTCAAGGCGATGATGGACGGTATGCGCCGTCTGGCTGACGGCGACTTCACCAGGCCCGTTATTGTTAAGGCCAGAGATGAAATCGGCGAGCTTGCCGGGGCCGTCAACCGGACGCGGGAACACCTGAGGGAACTCGTCGTCAACATCAACGCGCTGGCCCAGTCGCTGGCCGCCCAGAGCCAGGAGCTGGCCGCCGCCACCGAAGAGGTCAGCGCCACCGTGGAAGAGGTGGCTTCCACGACCAACGAGGTATCGGCTGTTTCCCTGCAGGGCACCGAGAACGCCCTGGCCGCGGCCGACGATGCCCAACGGGTACAGGATGTGGCCCGGCGCGGCAACGAAGCCGTCAGTGATACCGTACAAAAGATTAACGCCATTGCCGCCGCGTCCCAGCAGGTCAATGCAGCGGTACAGGAACTGGGGGTTATTTCCAAGCAGATCGGCGACATCATTAATGTCATCACCGGGATTGCCGACCAGACCAACCTCCTGGCGCTGAACGCGGCCATTGAGGCGGCCAGGGCGGGCGAGCAGGGACGCGGTTTTGCCGTTGTGGCCGAGGAAGTTCGCAAGCTGGCCGAGCAGTCGGCGAACGCCGCCAAGGAAATCGCCGGGTTGATCACCAGGGTGCAGAACGGGGTCAATCATGCGGTAACGGCGATGGACAAGGGTATCAACGAGGTGCGGACCGGCGTCGAGGTCGCCGGCAAGGCGGGCAAGTCGCTCCAGGAGATCATTGCCGCCGTCCGGCATACGACGTCGATGATCCGCGACGTGGCCGAGGGCTCCAAACAGGCGAACGACGGTACGCAGCAGCTTAACGCGGCGGCCGAACAGATTTCCGCCAGCATCGAGGAGGTCACCTCGGCGGCCGGTGAACTGGCCAAGATGGCCGAAAACTTATCGGCGGCGGTAGCCAGGTTCAAAGTGTAACCAAACCACGGTACAAGCAGCAGCTTTTTTAGGTATAACGCCGGGGATGACAGCCGGCGTTTTTTAGTTTTTGAATTTTTGGGATTTGACCCCAAGTGCTATTCATAGCCGGTGAACATGGACTTGAGCTTCTTGAGGCTGTCGGTAAGGGCAAAATAGATGTGCCCTGCGGCCATGGCGGAAATGGCCACGCTTGCCAGGTAGTGCAGTTTGCGCAGCGGATTCAGGCCGCCCGCCAGGGCGGCCGGCTTCTGAAATTTGTTTGAGATGTACAGGCCCAGCCCGGTCACGATCTGCACAGGGATGAGCAGGGCAAAGCTCGTGTATACTATTTTTTGCCCGGGGTTGTATTTAGGATACTTGGGTTTCTTGCTGGTAAGAAAGAGTTCGTATTTTAAGAACTCCGGCATGCGGAGCACATCCGTGAGGCTTGGAAAGATCTCCTTGTAGTTTTTTGTCATGTAACCATAGTAGACCCGGGCCACGTAGGAGCAAATGAGAATATACTGCGCGATAAAATGAGCTTTCCGTGCGGAGTTCATATTTTTAAAGCCCCGTAGGCGCGACGGCTTGGTGATATAGAACCCGCTCAGAATGCAGACAAGCACGGCAGGTGCGTAGGACCAGTGCAGGAGTCTGGCCGGCCAGGGATGTCGGGGTTTACCCTTTGTCAGTGACAGCAACGGGTTTTTCACGGAATAACCTCCGGTATGCTGATAGCTTTTCGGTTTTAACACAGGATGACTGTTTTCCCAACCGGCGCGGCCGGTACGAGGATGTGAGCCTGGCAAGCCGAGCACACATCGAAGGCACGGACTACCCTTCCTATCTCGACCGGCTCGTTCTCGTCTTCGACCGGCGTTCCGATCAGGGCTTCTTCCACCGGCCCCAACCGGCCTTCATCATCACGAGGTGAAAAATTCCACGTGGTGGGGGTGATGATCTCATAATGGGCGATCCTTCCCCTTTCGATCCGCAGCCAGTGTCCCAGCGGACCCCGCATGACGCCTGTCAGGCCGGCGCCTTCTGCCTCCCGGGGTACTTTGAAAGGGACAAAAACGGGCTCCCCCGGCCGTAATTCTTCCACCCAGCCCTCCATCAGTTGCCCGATCATTTCCGCTTCCAGGACACGGGCAACGGTCCGGTCCATGGTGGAAACACCCTTCCGGTAGTCCCCTCTAATCCAGAGCCGGGCTAGAGGTCCCCCTTCCATCGGCTTCCCCTCGTAGCGGGGCGCTTTGACCCATGAATAGGCGCCCTCCTTTTCCCGGTCAGGCTCGGTCCGCCCCCGGGACGGGTGCCGGGGTTCACCGTTTTCGGCAAACCATGAATACTTCAGATACTCACTAATCGCTGAAGTATCGAGCTTTTGCGGGTGACCGTCGACAACGGCGCCTCCCGGAAAAAACCTTTCATTGTCGTTTTCGTTGAGGGGAAAAAGGCCGAACTCCAACAGGTTGGGCGTCCGGCATCCGATCTCGTAATAGTCCGGGTAGGCCTTCGCCAGGGTGAATACGTCGGGAATCATTGTGTTTCTTATAAAATCGTTGATCTTTCTTAACTTGGAGGTAAAATCCATTAATATATCCGCCGACGGGGGCACGGTGTTCCCTCCGGCCAGCAGGCCGTGGGAGTGTGGGGCTTTACCCCCCAGCAGGGTCATCAGCTCGTGAGTCAGCCGGCTGGTTTCTACGGCCTGAAAGTAGTGCTCAATCATAGTCTCGTTCGTTTTTTTTGGTAAACGGTAGCCTTTGGTATAGCCGGGAATAAAGGGGCGTAGGTTCGGCCCCTGGACGTAATCCGGCAGGCTGTACAGGTAAAAGTTACGGATGTGGCTCTGCAGCAAGTCGGCGCCCAGGATCAGGTTGCGCAGCAGGTTGCCGTTTCGGGGAGGACGTACGCCGGCAGCGTTCTCCAGGGCGAAAGACGCCGCCGTACCGTGGGCCGAGGAACATATCCCGCAGATCCGCTGGGTCAGGTAGCCGGCGTCCCGGGGGTCCCTCCCCCGGAGGATCGACTCGAAGCCCCGGAAAAAGATCCCGCTGCACCGGGCATCCACTACTTTCTTGTTTTCTACAATAACCTCCACGAAACTGGAATTGTTAGCCCGGGTTAGCGGGCCAACCACAATTTTTTTCACGGCGTTTCGTCCTTCCCAATTCGGTTGTCGGTGGGCAAAAAGCGCAAGAGCTTGTAAGCTGATTGTCACCGCCAACCGCTAACCGCTTCGCAGCTTCTGCAGCAATCCCTGCAGTTTTTGGCGCATGCCGTTACCGGAGAAGCCTTTCTTAAGAGTGTAGGGCAGCCGGCCGGTGACAATGCTGGCAATCAAGTGCCCGCCGATGCCCAGGGCGGTAATAGCGGCGGTTACCGCCCCGATTCGGTCGGCGGTCGTTTGAATACCGGGCAGCTTTACGTCAGGAAGGTGCTCAAAGAAGGGCATGTCACCGTCGGGAAATTCCGGGCTGGTACAGCCTATACATGGGGTATTGGCCTTCACCGGCCAGCTCAGGTGCTCTCCGCTCCACTGGCGGTAAGGGCAGTCGGCGTAGGTCACCGGCCCCTTGCACCCAATCTTGTACATGCACCAGGGCTCGCCGGGTTTCCTGGCAAAGATGCTGTTGTCGAAATAGGTACGCCGCTGGCAGAGGTTGTGGATAGTTTCGCCGTAGAACATTTTCGGCCGGTTCAAATCGTCCAGTTCCGGCTCCCCGTACCAGCTCAGGTGCGCCAGCGTCCCCATCAGCCAGTCAGGAAGGATGGGGCAGCCGGGGACGTTGATCACCCGCCTGTCCAGCACAGCCTGAACAGGCTTCGATTCGGAAGGGTTAGGGGCGGCAGCGAAAGGCCCGCCAAAGGCCGCGCAGGTGCCCGCGGCTACCACATACCGGGCCTTGGCCCCCAGTTCCCGAACCGCCTGCAGGGCCGTCAACGGCTTCCCGTTTCGCATCCCGATAACGCAGTACAACCCGTTGGACCGGGTCGGGATCGTCCCTTCGACGATCAGAATATACTCGCCCGGAATCTCTGACATGGCTTCGTCCAGGACTCCGGTGGCCATGTCCCCCTCGGCCGCTCCGAGCAGATAGTTGTAGCGAAAGTCGACCAGGTCGGTAAGCAGGCTCCGGTAGCAAGGGTCGACGGAGTTCAAAAAAGAAAGCATATCGCCGGCGCAGGTATTGGTCCCCAGCCAGATCACGGGGGGTCTTTCTTTCCCGGCGAAGAACTTCGGCCGGCGAACCGGATGTTCAGCGGCATCCTGGTTACGCTGACCTTGCGGGCACGATACGGAACAGTAGAATTTGGGCATTTTATCTCTTCACTTTGCAGCCGCGTATCCCCGTGTGGCCCGGACCTTTGCCGTGAACGGTTCCGCGGTTGGCTTATCGAGCCCGGGTGGCGCGGCGGTCAACTTTATGCTGCTTAGGGTGATACCCGATTCACGGATACCCGGGTCAGCGGCCTTCCCGGTCTACGATCTCCTTATCCCGTTTGTCGTCCCGGTCCAGCAGCTTTACGAGCATCGAGGTCAGTCCTCTTCGTTCTTCTTCGGTGCCCTCCAGCCAGAGTTCCTGGAGGAGACGCTGCTCCCGATTACCCGAGTCGATGTGCCCGGCCAGGAAACCTCCCAGGCGGTAGGCTGCGTCCTTGATCCTGTCTTCGGACAGGCCTATGAACTCTCCGATATTGACCCCCGTTCTCAGCATTTTTTTCCATTGTTCCCACGTTACGTCTGTCTCCACCATTGCTCCGTGAACCTCCTGGAAGTGGTATCTGCCGATAGTATGTATGAAGCGCGGCAACCCTATGCATCGCCGTCACTTCACGCCGCCGGCTGTATCCAACTCGTATAATCGGAAACCGCTCGTCGAAGAATATGTAGGGACAGACTACCTGTTATGGCAGGGTTTTCTCGGAAGGAGACCTATTCGGTGCGGGAAGCGGGAAGAATCTCGGCCTTTCAGGCCATGAACTACGAGATCAGCATCGTCCTGGCCACGGCCATCCTTTTTGTCCCTTCGATTGCGGCCCAGCATGCCCGCCAGGACGCCTGGCTTTCGCTGTCCCTGGCCGGAGCTTTCGGCGCTCTGGTAACTTACATCGCCGCCCGCCTGGCCCTGCGCTTCCCGCAGGAGACCGTGGTGCAGTATACGCCCCGTGTTTTGGGACCGGTGGTCGGGAAACTGGTCGGGTTCATCTATGTCTACTACTACCTTTACGTGGCCTACTTCGTGCAGCGGGAGTTCTCGGAACTGGTGAATACGGCCTACCTGCCGCGGACCCCGATGATCGTGGTCATCGGCCTCCTGACGCTCCTGGCCGTCTACGTCCTCTACCAGGGCCTGGAGGTCCTGTGCCGGGTAAACACGGTCGTCCTCTGGACGGTGATCGCCGCCCTGCTGCTGGTTATCGCCCTGGGCATCAAGGAGGTCAATCTGGAAGAGTTACTCCCCGTTTTCGAGAACGGTCCCGGACCGGTGGTCCTCGGGGCGGTCGCTCCCGGTTCCTGGTTCGGGGAAACGGCGGTAATCCTGATGCTCATGCCTTTTATCTGCGCGGCGGACCGGCCCCGCATGGTAAAGTTCAACCTGCTGGCGGTCCTGATCCTTTTCCTGCTCATGGAGTTGATCGTCGTAAGTGCCATAGGGCGTTTCGGTGCGGACCAGACAGCGACCAAACTTTTCCCGACCCTTTCTCTGGCACGGCATGTGGAGGTTCCGACCCTCCCCATTTTTTCGCGCCAGGACGCCCTCTTCATGGTCTTCTGGATCGGGGGGATGCTCTTCAAACTAGCGACCTTTTTTTACGCCGGTACCCTTGGTCTGGCCCAGTGGCTCAACCTCAAGGACTACCGGCCCCTGATCCTGCCCCTGGCCGTAGTCATCACCGCTCTCGCCGTGCAGTCCTGGGCAAACATCACGGATCTGAAATCTTTTACCAGTGAAGTCTTCCCTTTCTCCATCACCTTCGTCCAGTTCGTCCTTACCGGCACGATCCTGCTCGTCAGCATTATCCGGGGAACAAGCGGCCGGCCCGCAAGAGGGGGTGCGGAGAATGACAAAGCGTAGGCGGCGGATCGTCCGCTCCTTAAGCGAGATGCTGCGGGCCGGCCGCAAGGGGGCGACGCAAGAACAGCTTTCCGCCGGCGGCAATACCGTTGCGGCCGGCGGCGGCGCACGCGCTTCGGGTGCGGGGAGCGACGGGCCGGGACAGGACGGGCGGCAGCCGGGCAGGGAGAGCGGAAATGCCGTAAACCGGGTTTACCGCCAGGACGAACTGCGGCAGGCGCCTCTTTCCGCGTCCCTGGACGAGAATCTCGCCGGACTGCGGCGCGTGTTGGGAGGCTTTCCCGGCTTCAGCATCCGGGAGTTCCTGGTGGCGGGGAAATGGCGGGCGGCCATGGTTTTCACGGAGGGCCTGATCGACCCTGCGCTGGCCGAGGGCGGTATCCTCCGCCCCCTGATGCACTCCTTGCGGCGGGAGCCGGAGGTCGGGGGCTCGCTCCTGGAGACGGTCCGCGAGGCCGGCATGGCCGCCGCCCCGCTGCGCGCACGGCGCACCCTCGGCGAGGTAGTCGAGGACGTGTTGGAGGGGCAGGCGGTGCTCCTCGTCGACGGCGAGTCGGGGGCCCTGAGCGCCGAGGTGACCGGGTTCCCGACCCGCGGCATCGCGGAGCCGGTCAGCGAGAGCGTGGTACGCGGCCCGCGCGAGGGATTCGTGGAGTCCCTGGCCAAGAACCTGACGCTTATTCAGCGCCGCCTGAAGACCCCCAATCTGGCCTGCGAGCATTTCTTCCTGGGTCTGGAGACCCACACGCAGGTAACGGTGCTGTATATTAAGGGGCGGGCCAACCCGGAGCACCTCGCCGAGCTGAAGCGCCGCCTGCAAAGGATTGACAAAAACATCGACGGGGTGCTGGAGAGCAACCACATCGAGGAACTGATCGCCGACCAGCCGCTCTCCCCGTTCCCGCAGGTCTTGAGCACCGAAAGGCCGGACCGCGTGGCGGCGGCCCTCCTGGACGGCCGCATCGCCATCCTGGTGGACAACACCCCCGTCGCCCTGGTCGTCCCATACGAGTTCCTCGCCTTGATGCAGGCGGCCGAGGACTACTACCAGAACTACTTCTTCGGGACGGCCATCCGTATCCTGCGCTATGTGGCGCTGGTCATCGCCCTGGTCGGTCCGGCGGTCTATGTTGCCGTTACCACCTTTCACCAGGAGATGATCCCGGAGGCCTTGCTCTTTTCGATCGTCGCCGCCCGCCAGGGGATACCCTTTCCGGCGGTCATCGAGATGTTACTCATCGACTATGCCTTCGAGCTCCTCCGCGAGGCCGGCATCAGGCTGCCGCGTCCGATCGGCCAAGCGGTATCCATCGTCGGGGCGCTGGTTATCGGGCAGGCCGCCATTCAGGCCGGGCTGACCTCCCCCCTGGCCGTAATCGTCGTCGCCGTTACGGGGATTGCCTCCTTTGTGCTGCCGTCCTTTTCGCTGGCTTTCAGTTTCCGCATTATCCGTTTTTTCATCACGATTCTGGGAGGCATTCTCGGTCTTTACGGGGTCGTCGCCGCCGTCTTGGCCATCCTCATCCACTTGGCCGGCCTGCGCACGCTGGGGGTGCCCTATCTTGCCGGGTTTGCCCCGCTGCACCTTTCCGACCTGAAGGAGACGGTGGTGCGTCCTCCCTGGTGGGCCATGCGCCGCCGCCCACACGAGCTCAGCAAGCGCAACCGGGAACGTCAGAAGCCTGGGTTGAAACCGGGACCGGAACGGACGTAGGACGTGGGATAGGTATTGGATGTTAGACCCTCACGCTGCAAAATGCAGCATCACAGACAATGAAAAACGGTTACAGCAGGTCTGGGTTATCCCCGCGCTCCGTGCT